>CAUZVF010000133.1:0-8792 GCA_963582955.1 Planctomycetota bacterium | reverse complement strand
AAGAGACAACCAAGAAAGATCTGTTGCAAGTCGGCGGGTTCGGCAGTCCCCACGCAGGCGGCGCCCAATTCGTCATGGGTGACGGCCGAGTGATGTTTCTAAGCGAGAACATTGACCTGACGACGTTTAAGAATCTCGGCAATCGTCATGACGGAGAAATGCTTAAGGGTTTTTGACCGAAGCATTTCACGCAGCGCTGCGTTGGCGAACTTGTGCATCGTACAGGTTGCGATAGACAGGGCAGGATTCTATCAGCGTTGCATGCGGCCCGACGGCTACCAATTCGCCGTCGACCATCACGGCGATTCGGCTGACAAACGACAGCATGCTCTTGCTGACAGAATGCGTAATCATGAACACCGTGCGTTTGTCGGCAAGTTGAGCCAGCGATTCATGAATCATTGCTTCGCTATGCGCATCGATGGCGGATGTCGCTTCATCGAGGATCAGAATCGCCGGATCCCGCAGAATGGCCCGCGCCAGCGCGATTCGTTGCCGTTGTCCGCCAGAAAGTAATTGCCCCTTTTCGCCAACCGACGTATCAAGTCCGTCGGGCAATTGTTCGGCAAATTGCAGTACGTTGGCCTGGTGGGCGGCTGCCAGAACCGCGGCACTCGAAGCATTGGGATTGCCGTACCGAATGTTTTCGTAAATCGTGTCGTCGAACAACAGTGTTTCCTGCGTGACGATTCCGATCTGGTTGCGCAGGTCGCGTAAGCGGACGTCTTGAATATTGACGTCGTCAATCAAAATACGGCCCTGATCAGCATCAAAAAAGCGTGGCAAAAGATTTACGAGCGTTGACTTGCCGGATCCATTCTCACCCACAACAGCGATGATCTCACCCGCTTCGACGTCGAGCGAGACATTCTTGAGCGCCGGCGGGCGCGAATTGTTCTGGTCAGGGATGTTGGCGTACGTGAAGTTGACGTGCTGAAACGAAATCGAACGCGAATGCCGCGGTAACAGTCTTGGCTGTTTGGGGTCAGTGACCAGAGACGTCTGGTCCATCAATTCGGCGATGCGATCGATGGCCGCCGTTGATCGCTTCAATTTGGCATAAACGGACGAAAGTTTCCGGATGGGGTCCATTGTGCCAATCATATAAGCATAAAGCAGTGACAAGTCAGCGATGTCCATGACATAAGACGTCAGCGTGACGTCCCAAATCTGTGTTGTTTGACGCAGCACAAGATAGGCACCAGGCAGCAGGACAATCAGCACTGCCAGCATGCCTAGAAACTCGGTCGTAGGACTTGTCATGGCGTCGATCTGTACGACCTTCATCGCCTCTTTGTAGTACTCTTTGTTTTCGCGGTGAAAACGTTGACGATGACGTCGCGCGCCGTTGAAAGCGATGACGATTTTTAGGCTGTCGAAAGTTTCTTCCAGTGACTTATAAATGCGTGACATACTTTCCATCGTCCGGTGAGCCGCCTTTTTGAGCGACCGTCCGAAGCGATAGAAGACAAAACCGAAAACTGGAACGAAGAGGATCGCAAGCAACGTCAGCCGCCAATTCACGGCGAATGCGCACACGATGCAAATCATGGCCTTCAGCGGCTCTCGAAGGACTTTTCCTCCCAGCAGCAGCAGGCCCGACGACATCACGTTCACGTCGTTCGTGAACCGGGACATCAAATCGCCAGTGCCGTTACGTGTCAGCGTTTGATAATCGAGCTTCAGCGTGCTGCGAAAACAGTGTTTACGCACGCCCATGACGACAAGTTCCACGACGCCGCCCGTCAGCACATCTTGAATGAAAATGCAAACACCTTTGATTATCGTGAGCAACAGAATTAGCCCAAGGATCAGAGCAAATGTGTCGAAGCGGTCGTCTGGAACGAGCTTGAGAACTTTCGAGTCAACCCAATACAGCACCATCAGCCGCCGTGAAACCGTACTCAGTTTTTGTTGTTCGCGTGCCTGCTTGTCGTTCAACTTGCTCTTGAGAACCTGATCGTTGCGTTCGTTGGCAGCCAATTGTCCAAGCCGGGCATCCAACGACTCCAGCCGTGCGGTGCGGTCCTTTTTTTCGGCCTCGGACTCGCGAATCTCGTGTTTCACGTACTGTCCAATGCTCTGTCCTTCCAGATAGACTTTCACCACCAGAAAAGTAAAGGACAGATTCAGCGCCCACAGTATCGCCACCAGGAATGCGAAAAACATTGACAAATAAACCCGTCTCCGGTGCGGCCACAAGAAGGGCAACATCCGCGCCAGGTTGTCGATGATCGGGATTCGAACTCGGCTCAATGTTTTCACGGCAATATAGAATGGGCGTAATGAGAACGTACAGAAGATAACGATGCGGCACCGGGGCGGAATTAAACAGAGATCCCGGCTTCGAGTCCAGACGAATCCCGTATCCAAACGGCCCGACGGCCCGAAGATCCCGCTACCGTCCATCGCCGATGCAATTGGCGATCGTCACTTTCGACGCGTCGTCTAATTCAAGGGTTTCTGTGATCGTCTTGCCGACCGTCGTTGACGAGATCAGGTTGTGCGCGCCGGCACCTTGAAAGCGGATTGCTCCGCGAGATCGGATTTCTTGGCGCGTATCGATCACCGTGCAACCGTTGATGTTGATCTCACGGCAGCTTTCGGCGTCGATCCCGTAGGGCGCGCCGTCCAGGAACTGGCATCCTTGGACGGTGATGCGTCGGCAGTGAGACAACTCGAGCAATGACGCTCCGGATTTCTGTCCCTCGGGATCTTCGTCTTGCACGGTGCAACCGCTCAGCACACAGTCGTGCGAGTCGACGAGCCGCACGCCCGTGAATCGGCTGGGTGTGTGCCGGCGGAAACTGTTGCCCGTGACATTGATTTGGCTGCATCGTTCCAGCAGCAGGTTGCGGTGCTCGCACGAATAGATGAAGTTGCCACTCAGAACGACGCCATGACAGCCGGTTAGATGAACGTTGTTTTCCTGGCTGCCGATGATGTTGCCCGTGACCGTCCACAATCCGGGCGGACGTGCGGGACCGGGCTTGTCGAGAATCCGCAGGTTGGCTCCGCCGGGTGACGACGTGGCCTGGATCGTGTTCGACGCGACGGTGACCTCGTTAACACTGGCGCGTTCGGCGGTGGTGTCGATGTAGATTTCGGCGGTCGGTTCCGGCTCCGTGCCGAATTGGCGGTGGTTGTTGTATTCGATGTCGTTGCCCGTGATCTGCAGGTTGCGCACCTCGGAACCTTCGATGCGGATTCCGCCCAGCCGATTGTAACTAATGTGGTTTCCGCAGATGTTGATTTGGTGCAGGTTGACTTCGTCGAGGAAGACGCCGACGCCCGTGTTGTGATAGATGTGGGAGTCGCTAATCAGCACGTTGCGATTGCGGCGATGCAGGCGGATTCCGTGCCGGACACCTCGGATCAGCACGCCTTCAAAAACCGGCTGGAGCGTTTCGATCAGCTCGAAACCATCGGCCTCGGGATTCGTCGAGGTGACTTCGATGTTCTTCACCGTCGGCATTCGTTGGCCGAGTGCGACGTTGGGCTTGATTGAGTTTGGGTCTCCGGTTCCTTGATGAGTTCCGACCAACCGAAACGCGGGTCCCTTGCCAGACATCACAACGCGGGCCGTCCCGCCGCTGCCGTCGATGCCGAGCCGGCCTGTTTGATCGAGCCGAATTTCGATCGTCTCGTTGATCAGATAATTGCCACGCGGAAATCGTAAAAGGCCGTCGCCGGCATCCACGGCGTGCCGGATCGCCGTTGTGTCGTCAGTCTTGCCGTCGCCGATCGCTCCGAATTCCTTGACGCTGCTCATGTTGTATTCCCTGATGCGATGGAATGAGACCCAACCAATTAAAGTGCCAACGAATAAGCCGGAACCGATTCGTCGATCCCCTAATTCGTTGGGGACTGCTTGTGCCAGAGAATAAACGAATTGCCGCCATCAAAACAACGACGATGGATCACTGACAAATCTCGCAGCCGTCTTCTTGGTGATGCGTCCGGCGTGCAACAGTTCCTTGACGGAATCATCCAGCGTTCGCATGCCTTCGTCACGGCCGGTCAGGATATAATTGTCGATCGACTGTAGCTTGCCGATCCGGATCGCGCTCGAGATTGGCATGTTGTTGAACATGATCTCAAGCGCGAGTTCTCGCTTTTCTCTTGGTACTGCATTCGGCAGCAGATGTTGACTGACAACCGCTCGCAGGCTGGCGGCCAACTGAGCCCTGATTTCCGTTTGCACGTTTTGTGGAAACAAGTCGGCGTAACGCGAGATGGCTCCTTTGGCATCGCGCGTATGCAGCGTTGAGAACACTAAGTGTCCGGTTTCCGCGGCCGTCATGGCCATTCGCGCGGTTTCGCGGTCCCGGATCTCACCGACAAGGATCACATCGGGGTCTTGACGCAGCCCGTATTTCAGACCTTCGGCAAACGAACGGACATCCAAACCGACTTCGCGCTGAGTGATAACTGATCCGGTCTGTCTCGGGTAGCGGTACTCAACCGGTTCCTCGATCGTGATAATCCGATGATTGCCTTCCCGATTCAGCAAGTTCACCAGCATTGCCAGAGTCGTCGTCTTGCCGGATCCCGTTACGCCTGTCAGCAGCACCAAGCCGTTGCGGAAGTGGGCCATCCGTTCGGCAATGTCGCGTGGGAATCCGCTCCATTCGAAATCGGGAATCGTATTGGGAACCAGGCGAAAGCACGCGCCCGGTTGTTGGTCGCTAAAAAAATAATTGACTCGAAAACGATGTAACTGGCCGTCGACACGGCGCTCGATCGAAAAGTCAGCATCTTGGTCACGCTGAAATTGTTTGAAGATCTTTTCTGGGCAGATGGCTTTCAGCAACCGCGCCAATTCGTGTTGATCAAGAACCAATTCGTCGAGCGGCCGCAGTTCGCCATGGACGCGTAGAACCGGCGGATGTCCCGCGACGAGATGAACGTCGGAAGCCGCGACCGTCACGGCGTCCGCCAACCAGCCAATCAACCGGACCGCCGACGGATCGTCTTCTGTTGAAGCAGGTACAGACTCGTCGCTGACCATTGTTAGATTCCTTAGAAGCTCGGCAGAGATTGAGATCAGCGGAGGGACGAGGGGCCGCAACATTTCGTTTAACGGCAAGCCGCAGGCGACGGTGTTGGCGGACGTTCGCAGTCGCCGACCAACCTCCGGTCGGTGCCCGCTTGCCGTTAAACGAATAATCGCACGTCAATGAAGAACACGGCACTTGGGCAATGCTTTTTTCAGAGACTCGATGCCGGCTTCCGTGACTTTTGTCTGCTGAATCTTTAGGAACGTCAATTTTCTTAAGTTTGCCAGATGCTTCAATCCGGCATCAGTGATTTCGGTATGGCTTAGACCGAGTGCTTGCAGGCTCGAAAGATCTTTCAAATGTTTCAATCCGGCATCCGTGACCGCCGTCTTGGATAGATCGAGGTATTCGAGTTCGTGCAGTCGTGATAAGTTTGTCAGTGATTCATCCGTCACATTTTTCCGTGCTGTCAAAACAACTGATCGGATCGAGAACTCCTTACCCGGAAGATCGCCCGCCTGCATAATGATGCCGCCGGGCGAGAGGATGACTGAGACTCCGATTCCTTGGGACAACACCCATTCCGCGACCGCTCGATCGGGAAAAGCAAGTTTCCGGCATCGGTCACTCCAGACGGGTACATGCGTTTTTGTTTGCTTGTTAATTGTGGGAATTTCCGCCAGCAGTTTCTGGATCATTTTTGTTTGCTTGTTAATTGTGGGAATTTCCGCCAGCAGTTTCTGGATCGTTTCTTCGTCGGCCTGAGCCACGGCAGCCTCGACACGTAACGCGAGAATGTTTGCCGAATTGGCCAGCGGATGTTGGTCCCATTGCTTCCTCAGCCGCGTCAGTTCGCCGCACGAGTTGGCCAAATCGATCACGACCTTCCCCAAACTGCTGGTCATGACATTTCCCGTACCACTCTGCCACCACAATATAACCGCATCCTGGTCGCTTCCTTGGGAAAACAACATCGCAACCAACCGTTTCAGCGACTCCTTTCGGGCGCTCTCGGAAAGTTTGGAAGTTCCTTTCGAGAGAGCTTCCTGCAACGGGTACACGAAACGTTGCGGCATCCGCATTCTTTCCGTGTTCTTGACGTACCGTTGAGCCAGTTCGTCGAGTGCCAACGGCAGCAACGTCGCGTGGATCGCCGGCAACAACTCGGCCATTCGATACAGTTTGTCGGCGGACCTGTTGTTGGCTGACGTTGGCACTCGGTCGATGTCATTGAAGAGTTCGCGGACCAGTTTCTCGGCCTCGTCCGTCCGGCCATCCGCAACGTAGGCCGACGTCGATGTGGTCAGCACCTTGAGCAATTCCAATCGCCCAATTTGTGATTGGCCCGTCGCCGCGGACATGAATGACAGGCGATATCCCAATTTGCGCGTATCGGCATTCTGCAGGCAGGCTATCGTGACGAGTGTCGCCGGCGGACGACCCGCCAGTTTCACGTTCGCGTGAACCAATCCCAACAATCGTACGCCTGGCAGAAAAGCATCGGCACCGCGACCGCGCTTCAGTCGGACTAGCGTCACGAGTGCGGCGAGTTCGACGTTCTTCGAATATTTCTTGAAACGCGCCGACGCCAACTTATCCAACTGCGCCAGATATTCTCGCTTGGATCCCGGAAGCGTATCACGGCTGTGCGCAAAAGCCAAAAGCTTGGTGATCGGAAACTGATCGCCGTACGACGCCACGCTTGACGATTTCGAATTGGCTGGGGGTTTCCAAGTCACTGGCGCCCGGCTTGACGGTGAGCGAGGCGTCGACGGCTTGCGGATTGTTTTCGATGGGCGGCGGATTGTTGTCGATGGCTGGCGGATCGTGGTCTTGCTCGCACGTCTTGTCGTCCGGCTCGCCCGCGCGACTCGCGCTGGGTCTTGAAACAGAACCGTCAATTTCGGTTCCAGAGGACTCGACAGTTCGATCAAAACGGTGTCGTAGATACTCTTGTCGCCACTGGTAACCACGGATTGCCAGATACTCGACCGCAATGCCGTCGCTTGTTGTTCGAGGACGGCTTTCGTATTAAACGACTTGATGTCGTTGGTTGTTTCTACCTTGTTCAGTTCCGTTAAGGCTGCGGGAAGATCGCGGTTCACGACCGACGCTTGCGCCAATGCAAATCGAAGCCGATGATCATCCGGCACTGTTCCACAAAACTCGGTTAGTAGTTTTAAAGATTCCGATCGCTTGTCCGCCCACCACAGCGTCGCGATCCTGGCCATTTCATATCGCTGATGCACGTGGCCTTTGGTTTCGCCCGATCGTACGGCCAGCATTCGAAGCAGCAGATCGGATTTCTTGATCGACTTCACCCGTTCGGCCAACTGTTGCAGAATCATGTGCGCTTGCACGGCCAAGTAATCATTAGGCGCGGGGAAGAAGACCATATTCGATTGCGAGCGTTGACGAGAAATCGTCTGCATCGTCGCAAGCAACTGGGATTTGCGAGCCGTTAAAGTGGCCAGTTGTGCCTTTGCCTGGTTGTTGTTTTGGAGCTTGGCAATTTGCTGGGTGATAGTCCGATATTCCGTCATCAAGGATTGAAGCTGTGTTTGCAGGACCTGTTGTTGGGCCAGCATGAATTGCCGCTGGGCACTCGACGTGCCCAGTCTGCGCGTCTGGTAGGTTGACCGCTGTCGGGCAGTCGCAAGGGCGTAGGCCCGGGAACTTGAGGCATTCGCCTGTGTCGTCGAATTGCCCGCGATTTCCAAATATCGGTCAAACGATGACAAAATGGCGTTCACCGGTTTGTCACCGTCGAATCGATTGAACGGCTGCGCGATGACGACTTGAAGGATTGCCGCCAATTGACTGGCCGACGCTGCGTCAGCGTTTTCGGCCAACTTGGCAATTCGGACAAGAAACTTTGCTTGCAATTCGGGATCGGCGATTTGAAACACCAAACTGGGCAGGTTGCCCAATTCTTCGAGCCGCCTGGCCGCGTTCATTTCTTGGGTCACAAGCTCCGCGGCGAGTTTCGAATCGCCCAGCCATGAGAGTTGTAAGCCGTAATTGTAAAGCACGTCAGCGCGCAAGTCGGGGCGATGTTGGTCAATCCATTGAAAGCTGCGTTCCAATGACTCCAGCCGTTGCTGCTTTTGTTCAGAAGACATCGCATTGATGTTGGCCGACGCTCTGTTCGTCATTAGGAAAAACTTGGCGGTGTGCGGTAATTGGTCGTCCGGATCGAGTTTGGCGAGTTGATCCGCAATGTCGAAGTTGCTCGTCTTGCCGGTCGCCGTACAAATCAACAGAAGTTCCCGAAGTTTGGCGGCATCGTTCTGAGCGTCCTTTTGCATACGTTTGAACCATGCTGCTTCGCCGTTCTGACGCTGGGCCAAAATCAACATCGCAACGACACTATGAGTCCGCGCGGATCTCAGGTTTGACGGCAATTGCACTAAGTTGGCTAGACTGCGTTGGTAGGTCTTTTTCCGCGACGACGATGCGGTTTTTAACTTTTTCTTCATCGCTCTCAGCCCCGTCATCCGGGAATTGTTCAGCCGGGCCTCGTAGATTTCACGGAACGCGGGTAAGCGTTGGATCGTCGACACATTTGCCGACGGCACGTTGTATCGTTGAGACGATCCGGCATAGGACCGCTTGGCTGATGGTCGACGTTTTTTCGGCGATCGATTTTTCGCGGCACTCTGTTCAACAACCTCGTAGAACTTCGCGAATTGTCTTAGAGGGCATCTGGAAAGATAAATGGTCTGGGTTGCGATCGAGAAAAAGTGGATACTTCGTGCGGTAAGTTCTGGGTTTCATTTCGACAGGGAGGTC
>CAUZVF010000132.1:0-8843 GCA_963582955.1 Planctomycetota bacterium | reverse complement strand
ATCGTAATCAGGGACATTGTTGCAAGATGTTAAAGAGGCGGCGTAAAATAGTCGGAACGGCCACATTGCCAAAATCAGGCGTGTGCAGTTGTTGTCGAAGGAAGAAGTTTGGAATACAGGCTCAGTCGACGATGCAATTTAGCGGAGTCCCATTCCTGGTCAAACGGTCGGTCGCGAGATAATCGTCGATTTTACGGCTTTTCGTTTGATTTCGGCCGCGGTTGCAGCGATGCTACTGGAGTATATCGTTCTCAATTGTCGGTTAACTTGCCGGCAGCCCCTCAATTTCGCCGCCAATCGGAGTAACGTTATGGCCGATGAATCCAATGCACGCGATGAAACCAATCCAGCCGACGAATCCAATCCAACAGACCAAGCCGCGACCGAGTTGGCCGTTGAAGCTCCCAAGAAACGTTCGAACGTGGAACGTGTCATTGTCTGGGGCGGCATTCTCGTTTTCGCGGTCATCGCATTCTTGGAATGGAATGTACGGAATAAATTCGAAGATTCGTTCGACTTGCTTCAAGCAGCTCTTTCGAAGGCCAATCAAGCTGACGACGATTTCACACTTGAAGAGGCAAAGAAACTGCTGAAAGGAAATCCAACGGCGCTTCCCGCGAAAGATCGCGGATCACGCGATATGCATGCCTACCAATGGCGGGTTTTGTTCAAGACCTATACCGTCCGCTTGGAAGTCTTGGCACAGGACGGATCCATCACTTCCATCGACAACAAATCCGACCTCGAAGATGAGATTGGGATTGGTCGTGATTCGGAAATCGATCAATACGTCAGGAGATCTGAAGATGATGATGAAAAGAATGCGGGTACTGATGGTGATCCCATGATGATGGCTGGCGGTGGCGGCCCCGGACCAGGCGGTGGAGGCGGTGGTCGTCCCGGCGGTGGTGGCGGTCGTCCCGGTGGTGGTGGTGGCGGTGGTGAAAATCGTCAACGTCGTTCGTTCGAAGATATGGATGCTAATAAAGACGGCAAGTTGACCAAGGACGAGTTTTCGGAACGAGCACAGCAGTTCTTCGATCGCATTGACGCAGACAAGAGCGGTGATGTCAGCGAAGAGGAACTCAAACAGATGCGAGCAGCCCGCTCGCAACGCGGTGGTGGGAACCAAGGAGGTTCGGGTGGGGGTGGCGGCGGCACGTCTGGGCCAGGTGGAGTGCAACAGCCAAGCGGAACTGATGCATCTGAAAGCGAGAATGTCATTTCCGATTTCCTAAAGAAACTTGACGGCACGATCAAGTCGGGTTCAGAGACGCGCAAGTAAAGTCTAAGTCACCAAACTCACGTTCGATTTGGCGGACGGTTGACAAGGCGATTGGCGATTCCCCGATGTCATCACTTTTTTGTCCTGGCCCGGTGCGACGGCGTGAATTTCTGCGCGTGGGCACTCTGGCACTTGGCGGAGTCACGCTTCCCGACTTGTTGCGGTCACGTGCTGATGGCGGGACGCAGGCAACGGCGACATCGGTCATTCTTTTCTGGATGTGGGGCGGGCCCAGCCAACTGGAAACGTATGACATGAAACCCGATGCGCCCAGCGAATACCGCGGGCCATTGCGGCCGATTTCCACCAATGTGCCGGGCATCGATATCTGTGAATACATGCCGTTGCAGGCGAAGATCGCCGACAAATTCTCGATAATCCGTTCGTTGCACCACGAAATGTCGGCGCATAATGACGGCAGCATCGAGGTGTTGACGGGGAAAACGCCTTCAGTCCCCGATCCGACATCGCAGGCTCGATCGGAACATCCCGACTTCGGCATGATTGCCAGCCGCATCCGGGGGCGGAGTGCCAGTGGATTGCCACAATATATCGGAGCCCAACGGGCACCGTTCATGACGAATCCAGGCTACCTGGGGGTCAGTCATAAGGCTTACGAAACAGGCGATCCGTCAGCGAAAGCGTTTGCTCCTAAGAATCTGACTCTCGTCACGGGTGTTGATAACGGCCGGCTCGAAGACCGCAAGCAACTGCTCAACCAGTTCGACAGTTTTCAAAAAACTCAAGAGCCTCGGATGCAGGGTATCGACGAGTTCCACGCGGCCGCCTTTGACATTCTGACCAGCCGGCACGTGGCCGAAGCGTTTGAAATCAGCCGGGAAGACCCGAAACTTCGCGACAAATACGGACGCCATCGTTGGGGACAAAGCTGCCTGCTGGCACGCCGGTTGGCCGAAGCGGGTGCCGCCGTGATCAACATCGACGCGACCGCGCCGAATGACACGACCAAGCATTTCAGTTGGGACGATCACGCAGGCGCGTTTCATCTCGACTATGCACAACGTGAACGCCTGCCGCAACTTGATCAGGCACTGACCGCTCTGATTACCGACCTGAACGATCGGGGCCTGAACGACAATGTGATGGTGATCGCCTGCGGAGAATTCGGACGCACGCCTCGCGTGACTCACGCAACTAAGAATTTCTCGGACCAGATCGGACTTGGCCGGGACCATTGGCCCAACGCGTTCAGTGCATTGATTGCCGGCGGTGGATTACGCATGGGCCAAGTCGTCGGTGAAACGAATTCGAAATCGGAATTCCCGATTCACAACCCCGTTACTCCACAGGATTTGCTCGCGACGATTTACCGTCATCTGGGCATCAACTATCACCGCGAGTTCACAAACTTCACCGGACGGCCCGTACCGATCTTGCCGAGTGGGCGGCCGATTTCACAGTTGAGCTAAGCTAGAATAAGCGGCTGCGTCCCGTGAATCGCCAGCCAAAGTACTTGTATGCCGCGCCAAATGCGGCTCCGGCAAGATGCGCAGCATGCGCGACGTTCGAGGGAGTATCATTCGCTATTCCTGCCAAGTCTGCTGCAACGTACAGCACGGCGAGGAACCGAAACTCCATCGGGATCATGAGCATGAAATAGATTCGCGCGCGCGGATACGTCATGACCGCCAAGAACACGACCGCCATGACTCCGCCTGATGCGCCCACAACGTGACTTGATTCCAATAATACGTGACATGTGCCGCTCGCAATAACGCCTAGCAGATAGAAAACGACGAATTCCTTCGAGCCAACAATCGGTTCGACCATCCGGCCAAACAACCACAACACGTACATGTTGAATAGCAGATGAGAGTAACCCTTGGGACTGTGCAAAAAACCGTACGTGACCAAACGCCAAACTTCGTAAGTAGAGAGAATCGAATCGCGGCTGAGGTCGAATTGGTCGATGAAATTGCGACCCCCCGGCAATTGAAACAGGAAATAGACCATGACATTCGCGGCCAGAAGAATCGGGATACCCATTCCACTGGATCGGGACTGGTGCATTTCGCGGCTGACGTTGACGTAATTCTTTTTCGCTTTCTTGTTTTTCTGCTTCGCTTCCCGCCGCGTTTGAGTGGCTTTTTCGAAGGCTTCGACGTAACGAGACTCATCGGGTGATTCCGCAAACCTGGCCAGTTCTTCCTTGGCCGTCCCGATGTGGTCCTCGTCATGAATCCACACGTCCCAACCGTGCGTGCCTTGTTCGACCATCCCTTTAATTTCGAGGGTTAATAAATAGTCGCGAAAACGACCCGCCTGTTGTTCGTCGGGGAGTGTTCCAATTTGCCTCATGAATGTCGTCCTGACACGGTAATCTGCCAATTTCCGCCGCACAGGCTAGCGGTTCTCACGAGATTCTCCAAGCCCTTCATCGGGCGAAACCAATGGTGTTGGTGCTGAAGACTGAAAGTGCCGGGCCGCACCGAGAAGTTTAAGGAGCCTTCACAACAAACATCCCGCGCGGGCGGGCATCGTGTCGCATTCGATTCGGCAGCGATACAATGCGGAAAACTTATTGTCGCGGGACACACATGTCATTCTTCGGTTTTCATCCCATTGTCGAGAAGTGGTTTCATTCGCGGTTTCACGCGCCGACCGAGCCGCAACAGCTTGGATGGCCCGCGATCGCCGCGCTTCAGCACACATTGATTGCGGCTCCGACCGGCAGCGGCAAGACGTTAACGGCTTTCCTGGCGGTGATCGACCGGTTGCTGAGACAATCGTTGGACGGCCAACTCAAAGAAGAAACACGTGTCGTTTACGTTTCGCCGTTGCGGGCACTGTCGAACGACATGCACCGCAACTTGGAAACGCCGCTGCAAGAAATCTTCGAGTTGATCGAAGTGGATGGAATCACCACGGCCGCAGGTCTTCCATTGGATCAACTGAAGGTCGGCTTGCGGACGGGTGATACGTCAGCGTCGCGACGAGCGGCCTTGGTCCGGCGGCCTCCGCATATTTTGGTGACGACTCCCGAATCGTTGTACCTGATGCTGACTGCTGAAAAGGGCCGGCAGACAATGAAAACCGTCGACACCGTGATTGTCGACGAGATTCATGCACTGGTCCGCGACAAACGCGGTTCTCATTTGGCGCTCACGCTGGAACGCTTGCAACACGTCAGCGAAACGGTTGTCCAACGGATTGGACTGTCAGCCACGCAAAAACCCATCGAGCGCATGGCAGAATTTCTTGTCGGGCAGGCAGAAGAAATTGACCGACCAGGGACTTCTCGTAGGCGAGTCTCGGAGAGACTCGCTACCAGTCTCGGAGAGACCGGCCTACAGAATCAAGCGACGTCGGACGCTAAACCGCCGTGCGAGATTATCGACGTGGGCCATAGCCGCCAGCTCGATCTGGCCATCGAGGTTCCGCCCAGCGTACTCGGCGCGGTGTGCATGCACGAGCAATGGGCTGAGGTCAATCAACGGATCGTCAATCTAATCAACGAACACCGCAGCACTCTAATCTTCGTCAACACCCGTCGGCTTGCGGAACGCGTGACTCACAATCTGAGCCAACTCTTGGGCGACGATGCCGTCGGCAGCCATCACGGTTCGCTGTCGTCGGACATCCGGTTGAAGACGGAACGTCAGTTGAAGTCGGGCGAGTTAAAGGCCGTTGTCGCGACGGCGTCATTGGAGTTGGGTCTCGACATCGGCTACATCGATTTGGTGATTCAAATCGGATCACCGCGTTCGATCGCCACGTTCCTGCAACGGATTGGGCGTTCGGGTCATTCGCTGGGGCTGATTCCGAAAGGCCGGTTGTTCGCGTTGACACGCGACGAAGCGATCGAGTGCATGGCGTTGATCCGCGCCGTCCGCGCGGGCCGGTTGGACGTCACCGTGATTCCCGATGCACCGCTCGACGTCTTGGCCCAACAGATCGTCGCCGAAGTGGCGGCCGAAGAATGGCAATCCGATGCATTGTTCGAATTGTTCCGCCGAGCCTTCCCGTATCGCGGCCTCTCGCGCGAAGACTTCGACAGCGTCGTCGAGTTTCTAAGCGAAGGTATCACGCGTTCCAGCGGACGCAGCCGCGTCTATTTGCATCACGACCGAGTCGGACGTCGATTGCGGGCTCGCAAAGGAGCCCGCATTCCTGCAACATCGAATGCCGGCGCGATCCCCGAGATCGCGTCGTTTCGCGTTGTGACCGAACCCGATCAAACAGTTGTCGGCACGCTGGACGAAGACTTCGCGATCGAAAGCCACGGTGGCAGCATTTTTCTATTGGGCAACACATCGTGGCGAATTCAACACGTCCGTGGCGGAGATGTCACGGTGACGGACGCCGGCGGAGCACCTCCGACGATTCCGTTCTGGCGTGGAGAAGCTCCGGGAAGGACATTGGAATTGTCCGAAGAAGTATCACGATTGCGCGAAGACATTGAACAACGCATCGCCTCGTTTAACGGCAAGCCGCAGGCGTCAGCGTTACCGGGAAGTCAACTCACGAACGTCGACGCTGACCAACCCGCGGCCGATGCCCGCTCGCCGTTTAGCGAAGCGACCGCGTGGCTCGCCGAGGAAACGTCGTGCTCGGAATTCGCGGCCGAGCAAATTGTCGAATACATCGCCGCTCAGCACGCTGCGATTGGTTTGGTACCAACTCAAAAGCGAATCGGTTTTGAACGCTTCTTCGACGAATCGGGCGGCATGCAGATGGTTATTCACGCGCCGTTTGGTGCTTCGATCAATCAGGCATGGGGCTTGGCGATGCGGAAACGGTTTTGCCGGTCGTTTGACTTCGAGCTGCAAGCCAGCGCGGACGACAATGGATTCATTTTGTCGCTCGGCCCGCAGCACAGCTTTCCGTTGGAAAGCATGTTTTCGATGTTGAACGCACAAAACGTGCAGCCGTTGCTCAAACAGGCGCTGCTGGCGATCCCCATGTTTCAGATTCGATGGAGATGGAATGCAACTCGCGCGTTGTTGGTGTTGCGGCGGCAGAATGGAAAAAAGGTGCCTCCCAACCTACAGCGATTTCGGTCCGACGATTTGTTGACGGCCGTATTCCCCAAGTTGACGGGTTGCCAAGAGAATGTTGTCGGCGACATCGAAGTTCCCGGCCATCCGCTGGTGCGACAAACGATGCATGATTGTTTGCACGAAGCATTGGACATCGATGGTTTGATAAATGTACTTGGCGGCATCGGACGGGGTGAAATCGAAGTTGTCGGCCGCGACACGCGCGAACCGTCTCCGTTTTGTTACGAGTTGCTCAACGCTCACCCGTACGCGTTTCTCGACGGCGGCGAGATTCAAGAGCGCCGCACGCGAGCCGTTTCGTCTCGCCGGACGTTAGCTGTCGAGAGCGTCCGTGATTTGGGACGGCTTGATCCCGCTGCGATCGAGCAAGTCCGACGGGAAGCTCAGCCGCTGGTCCGCGACGCCGATGAATTGCACGATTTGTTACTGACGCGATTCTTGCTGCCAGAATCCGAAGCCGCGGACTATGCGGATTGGATGGCGGAACTTTCGAGACGATCACGGGCGACCGAATTCCGAGTTGTCGACGAATTTGCCGCCTGTGTCGCCGCCGAACGGTTGCCGGCGATTCAGTCGATGTTTCCCAATGCGGTTTTCGAATCGGAAATCTCCGTGCCCGACGGTGTGCAACGCGATTGGACTGCTGTCGACGCTCGAATCGCCGTCGTACGCGGACTGCTCGAAACCGCCGGTCCGACAACCTCGGAACTCGTTGCACAACAAACCGGAATCACATCCAACCAAGCGTCCGCGGCATTGGAAGCTCTGGAAGGCGAAGGCGTTGTTTTGCGAGGCCGATTCACACCGTCGTCCGCATTGGAAACGACAGAACCTACGAACAAAGATCAAACCTCACATCTCGAATGGTGCCACCGTCGTCTGCTAGCACGAATCCATCGGCTCACGATCGAAGGTCTGCGGCGTCAGATTGAACCGGTGGACGTGTCGGTCTTCATCCGCTTTTTGGCCCGTCATCACGGACTCATCGAAGCCGAACGACGTTCCGGCACAAACGGCCTGTTTGAAGTCGTGTCGATGTTGCAAGGAATTGACATTCCGTCCGTTTGCTGGGAACGAGACATCTTGCCAACGCGTGTTCGTGGTTTCCGGCCCGAATCACTGGATGAACTGTGCCTCAGCGGTGAAGTTGCCTGGGCACGGCTCTTTCCGCCAAAACGAAACAAGGAAAAGAGCCGCCCGATGGCCAGCATCACGCGCGTTGCTCCGATCTCTGTTTTTTTGCGGGCTGACGCCGGCTGGCTCACCAGTAACAGCATCGCGGCCGACGCGGACGAACTTAGCAGCCCTGCCGTCGAAGTGCTGGAACTCTTGGACCAGCGCGGCGCGGCGTTCGCGGCTGATCTTATCGCCGAGACACAAATGTTGCCGTCGCAATTAGAGCAAGCTCTGGGAGAACTGGTCACCCGCGGACTGGTGACGTCCGATGGATTCTCGGGACTGCGGCGATTGGCCAATTCGGATACCGCCAACCGGCAATCTCAACGTCGCCGTCGATCGCGTGGAATTGCCCGGACCCGCGGTGCGGCTGCTGGAATCGGCCGCTGGTCATTGTGGCGTGTGGGAACAAAAGCAAACGAAAGTAACACAACATCTCAATTGAGAGACACCGTAGCCCTCGGTGTTGATCGCAAGAACGAGCGTGATGCTGTCGAGCAATGGGCTTGGCAACTGTTGCGCCGTTGGGGTGTCGTCTTTCGAGATTTGCTGGTTCGAGAGAACGGTGCGCCGCGTTGGTTTCGACTGCTGCAAGTCTATCGCCGGCTGGAAGCGCGGGGAGAAATCCGCGGCGGCCGGTTCGTCGCGGGCGTTGCCGGCGAACAATTCGCTCTGGGCGAGACCGTCCGCAAGTTGCGGCAATTGCGCGACGAAGAATCGGGCGATGAATTGACCGTCGTCTCCGCAGCCGATCCACTGAATCTGACTGGCATTCTGACCGATCACGCACGAGTTCCCAGCACCGCGTCGAACCGAGTCGCCTATCTGAACGGCAACCCGGTCGCGGCATTGATCAGCGGCGACGTTCACATACTTGAAGAGATCCCAGCAGCCATTCGTTCCTTGGTGGCCGGGCGTTTGAAGTGCCGCGAGTTGATCGAGACAAGTTTCATTCTACCGAGTGAATTAGATTGCGAGACACCCGCGTCCAACGATTCGCGCGAAGAAGCGGCCGACTCAGACGAGTCCGCACGCGAGTCGAAGAAAACACGCCGAATGCCCAGCGGCATTCCGCGGCCGATAATCTCGTGACACAATCATCTCGCGACCGCGACCATTTCATTCGACGCAACCAACGGTGCGCTGATACAATCCGCGCGTCAACACAAACGAAACACGTTGAGAAAGATGTCTTGGAATGAGAGACTTTCATCGAGTCATGCACGTACGGTTTTCTGTCGCCTTTCGCTCCGCGAAAGTGGCGCTACTTTCGCTGAGCGAAAGGCGACTTTGGTTGCGGCCTGCGGCCGCGCTAGGATACTTGTATTGAATATGCGTCAGAAGCTCCCACCGGCAGTGAA
>CAUZVF010000131.1:0-8877 GCA_963582955.1 Planctomycetota bacterium | reverse complement strand
CGGCCTGACCACACTATTTGAATAGAGCGTTCAACTCACCGGCGCCGGCTTGTTGAACGTGCGATGCTTATCGGTCGGCTGTGTTTGCAACTACCGATCCAAACCTCCTTCGCCATAACCCACATGCCCGAAGCCGCCGACTGGCACCGTGCTGACCCGATCAAACTTGATGTGCCGGACATTAAGCAGGACATGAAGGATCAATAGCGTCCTGAGTTGGAAGTTTGTTCGCAACCTGCCGGGCCAGCGACGCTGACATCATTGCGAAATTCTCGCTGACGCTTATTGAGTCGCGAGCTATCTATCGGGTACCACACCTTGGAACAAGGTGTGTGCCGCAGGCACCGGAAACTGCGAGAAGAATGTACAATCAAGAACCGACTGCGTTCTCTGTTTAGACGCACAAGGAAGGTTTCCGGCGGCTGCGCCGCACGCCTTCTTCGAAGACGTGGTACCCGTTATTTGGCGACGCGGTGAACGCGGGATCGATTGCCGACGGACTGACGTCGGCCGCGCGCCAACACTCCATCTCGGATCAGCTCCCGGGAATCGCGAAGAATTCAGCAACGGGACACTCGAAACCAGGCAAATTGGCCCCATCCGTCAATTTGTCTTGTTCGGAAAGCAATGTGGGGTCTTCGCCGGCTCGATAGACACAGATGTCTTTCGCTTCGGGATCGATAATCCAAACCGTCTTGACTCCTCGATTGATCAATTGTGTGACGCGAATCGTCGGGCTGTTGGTACGGTCATTGGGTGAAAGCACATCGGCCGATAACACCGGCGGTTGTTCGGCGTATTTTCGATCCATATCAGCCGCCGTCTGTGAATCCAAATAGAAGGTCACATCAGGGCCACGCACGGTATCGGGATCGCGTTCAACGATGACCCCCGAACCGTTCGTACAAACATAACCTTTGCCGTGTCGGAACGCGAATTTTCCTAGAATAGCCGCGACGTTCGCGCATACAAATCCGTGATATTTTCCCGGCGGCGACATCTCAATGATTTCACCCCGCACGAGTTCGAAGTTGCGGTCCTGGTGCTCGGCAAGGTGGACCCATTCGTAGAACTCTTCGGCGGTCATCGTCTTCGAAATTGTCGACATGGACTTCGCTCCGGGCGCGATTAAGTAACCGTCGATCAATAAATGTCGCCATTCGCTCCGCGAAAGTGGCGCTACTTTCGCGGAGTGAAAGGCGACGATGCGAACAGTTATTGTTCGAACGTTCTTAACTCAACTCTTCAAGCGGCAGATATCCATCAACAAGATATCGCGGACGGCCGTTGATGTCGGTGATCGTGGCCTGTTCGATGTCGATGCCGAGGTTGCGGTAGAGCGTGGCGAAAACTTCTTGGAAATGAACCGGGCGGTCGATGGGGTGTTCGGCGTATTTGTTGGTGGTTCCGATGACTTGGCCGGTGGGCATGCCGCCGCCGGCCATCAGTCCGCAGGCGACCCGTGACCAATGGTCGCGGCCGGCGCTTTCGTTGACTTTCGGAGTGCGGCCGAATTCTCCCCAAGCGATGACGGTCACGTCGTCTTGCAGGCCGCGGTTGTGCAGATCGTTGATCAGCGCGGCCAATCCTTGATCGAGCAGCGGCAACACTTTGCGGCCGCGTGAGAAGTTGGCTCCGTGCCAGTCGAAATCAGCAAACGTGACGGTCACGCAGCGGGCTCCGGCTTCGACGACTCGACGGGCCAGCAGGAACTTCGACATGATGGCCTGATAGCCGAGCTTACCGTAGGACAATGCCTTCGGGTCGTCTTTGCCATAGGATTCGCGGACCTTGGGATCTTCTTTACTCAGATCCAGCGCATCGACGAGCTTGCTGGATGTTAGGACTCCGAGAGCCTGTTGAGTAAACGGATCGAGTGTCTGTTCTTTCGTTGCACGATCGACTTGTCGGCGGTATTGATCCAGTCCCGACAGCAGCGACTTACGGCTGCCGAGGCGATCTAGACTGACACCGTTCAAAGTCATGTTGGCCAGGACTTCTCCGTCTGGTTGAAATGCCTGATGCGCGGATCCCAAAAAACCGGAACCCGGATGGTTGTAGGGCAAGTGCGCCATCTTCATGAATAGGTTGACGGCCGGCGGGACCGAGGGATCGACGGGGCCTTGCAGTTTGGACAACGCGGAACCGATCCCAGGCCAACCTCCTTGCGGCTGGCTGGCGAAGCGGCGGCCGGTGACACATTGAAACGATGAGTGTCGTCCATCCGATCCGACCAACGAACGGAGCGTAATAACTTTGTCCATCATCTGAGCCAACCGCGGCATGTGCTCGCTGATTTGCACTCCGGGAAGATTGGTGGCGATCGGTTGAAACTCGCCACGGATATCGGCCGGGGCATTGGGCTTCAGGTCGAACATGTCCTGATGCGGCGGGCCGCCGGTCAGATAAATCATGATGACGGCTTTATGCGAGCGGCGAATGCCGGATTCCGCTTCGGCTCGCAAGAGTTGCGGCAGCGAGAGGCCGCCCAGAGCCAATCCGCCGATCTGCAAAACTGATCGACGAGAAAGTCCGTCGCAAAGCCGATGTCGCCGTCCGAGAAGATTCAGCATCGCCGAGTGCTCCAGTGAGTGATCGCGTATCATTGCCGATAGAGTGCATGTTACAATCTCGCCGTATTAAATCACACTACGTCTGTTGATGGCAAGTTCCGTCAATCGACGTGCTGTTCTGTAGCCGGAGTCGCAAGACTTTGTCATTACCCACATTTTCATCAGTCCCGAAGGGACGAAAGGAAATAGCCAGGGGCGTCAGCCCCTGAAACAGACGGGCAAACGCGAAAAAGCCCCGGAGGGGCGACACAACGGGATGAGGCAGACCGGATGGCGTGTCGCCCCTCCGGGGCTCTACCACGTGGTCGCTAACCCCACCAAGGGGCTGACGCCCACTGGCACTCACTTTACCCTCCCCTTGGGAGGGTCGGACGCGGTAGCGGCCGGGGAGGGTTGATCGAAGTCAATCGTCTTGCGTCAAATTGCAACGCTCTTCCCTCCCCGCTCGTCCCTCGCGACCCTCCCAAAGGAGGGTGAAATCCAAAGTGAGTACCATTGGGCTGACGCCCCTGGCTATTTTCTGTGGCCGCTCCGCGGCTATGCGCTGAAATGTGGGTAATGACAAAGTCTTGCGACTCCGGCTACAAGCAGACTTAACTTGTTTGAACTGCCTCCCAAACCTCGATTCAAAACGAAATTGCCCATGCAATCAGAGTTCTCTCATTGTCCGATTCGCGTTGTCGTCATCCTCATCGGTGTGTTGCTTTGCCCAAATAACTCGCAGGCCGATGACTGGCCGACGCATCAGCACGACAATCAACGAACTGGTTTCAGCCGGGACAAAATCGATGCCGCGGACTTGAATGTGCAGTGGGTGTGGCGGTCGCCGACGCCTCCGAATCCCGCGTGGGCCGGGCCGGCGAAGTGGGATGCTTATGCCGGACATCGCGGTTTGCCGTCGATGCGAGGTTATGATCACGTCTTTCACACGGTGGCCGTCAAGGACTCGGTGTTCTTCGGATCGTCAGTTGACGATTCAGTGCATTGTCTCGATCTGAAAACCGGTCGAGAAAAGTGGATCTACACGACCGATGGACCCGTGCGGGTTGCTCCGGCGATCGCCAACGGCCGAGTGTATTTCGGTTCGGACGACGGCTACGCGTACTGCGTGAAAGCCGATAACGGTGAATTGTTATGGAAGTATCGTCCCACGGAAACGAACCGGCTGATTCTGAACAATGGCCGATTGATCCCGTTTCATCCCTGTCGCACCGGAGTCCTGGTTGACGGCGACGTGGCCTATTTTGGCAGCGCAATGCTGCCTTGGAAAGACGCCTACTTGTGTGCGGTCAACGCCGTCACTGGCCAGCCGGAGGGCACGGGCTGTTTCGTCAACAAAGTCCACGGATTGACGATGGAAGGACCGCTAGCGATTTCGTCGAAACTGGCGATCTTTCCGCAAGGCCGAGTGGCTCCGCGCGTGTTCAATCGCGCCGATGGCAAGGACCTGGGAGACTTGAAAAAGAGCGGCGGCGGTTCGTTCGTCGTTGTGTCATTCGATTCGAAGATCATTCACGGTCCGGCGGCCGAGCCGCGTAAGGGAGCGATCGCGTCCAGCGATCCCAAGACGCTCGAAATGGTCGCTGGTTTTGGCAAAGGCAATGCGCTAGTCGTGTCGGGCCGCACGTCGTACATGCTGACCGACGACGAATTGATCGCATCGGATTTGATCAATCGTAAAGTGTTGTGGAAAGTTCCCTGCAATTTTCCACACGCACTGATCGGTGCCGGCGATTTGCTGTTTGCCGGTGGTGAAGATGCGTTCGCAGCGTTTCGCACGAAAGACGGAAGCCGTGTGTGCGAGCGATCGGTTGAAGGCAAAGTCTTTGGTCTTGCCGCGGCAAACGGGCGGCTGCTGGTCAGCACCGATACAGGCAACGTCGCTTGTTTTGCCGCTCAGAAAGTCTCGCTTAAAGATTTGCCCGTGCCGGATATCAACGAGAAGACGCCCGCCCGCGAAATTGTGGTTGGTCCGCCGGCCGGACCCAGGCGCGACCAAGTGAGACTCGCCGAGGTTGTTCGATCGGAACACAAAGCCGTCGTCGGGCAATGGGTCTTTCAACAACCACATGTCAAAGGCAAAACAGTCCACGACTTGGTGCGCGGATTTGATGGTGTCATCGACGGTCGCGTGCAATTAGAAAGATCCGGCCGCCAACAGGCTCTCGCGTTCGACGGGAGTGCTCATTCGGTTTTGATCCGAGCCAATCACCGGCAGGCACGGCTCCCCAAGCGGGACATGACTGTCGAAGCATGGGTGCGAGTTGACCGGCCACAAACCTGGGGCGGAATTGTCGGAGCTGTCCAGGACAACGGCGATTACGAACGTGGCTGGGTACTTGGTTTTCGCGAATCGCGATTCAGCTTCGCTCTGGCGGGAAAAGACGGCAACGAACGGTTGACGTATCTGACGGCACCTGAAGATTTCAAGCCCGAGCATTGGTACCACGTCGCGGGAACGTACGACGGCACGACTATGAAGTTATTCGTCAACGGCAAAGAAGTGAATTCCTCGAAAACACAAAAAGGAGAAATCAACTTCCCTCCGCAGGCATTCTTCGAGATCGGCGCGTACCACGACAAAGACGAGAATTTCAGGCTGCGTGGACGCATCCACGAAGTCCGTCTCTACAAAGCAGCGTTGACGGTCGACACGTTGAAGAAGAACTTCGAGCAAAAGGCTGCGCACTTTCCACTGCCGAAACCGAAAGTGCAAGTTGCCGTTGGCCCGTGGCTGCAATTCACCGCGCCCGGCCAAGCAACCGTGCGCTGGAAAACCGAGAAGCCGTCACCGTCGCTATTGGAACTGACATTGAACGGTGGCGTTCGCTCGTTTTCGGACGACACGCCGAAGACCGTCCACGAGATTCGTTTAACTCATCTGAAACACAATCGAGTCTACTCGTATGTGATCCGCACCCGCACCCGCACCATCACCGATGGCCGTGAATCGGAAACCGAGCCGTTCGAATGCGACACGTTTTTTAACTACTCGCCGTTGGCTGCAAGATCAATCGAAGAGGCGGAACGACCGCAGCCGCTGACGCCGCATGCCGCGGCCGCCAAGCTGATTCTCTCGCGGTCGGCAGTTTCCAAAGGGATTTGTTTGGTTCTTGGCTCGGACGACGGACAACTGGCATGCGAACTCGCCAAACGCAGCGACCTCCGCGTGATCGGCGTCGACACCAATGACGAATCTGTCAAGCGTGCGCGAGCGAAACTGCAAGGCATCGGACTGTACGGATCGCGAATCACGATCCATCACGTTGACGATTATTCCAAACTGCCGTTTGTCGGTGAATTCGCAAACCTGATCGTCTCGGACCGGTTACGGAATGCGGATGAGTGTCTGAGTTCCGCCCAGGAAGTCACGCGACTGCTGCGTCCTGACGGTGGTGTCGCGATTCTCGGCCGACCGGCGAACGCATCGAGCAAGTTAACTCGCACGAAACTGGAATCATGGCTGGCAGCGAGTCGCGTCAAAGCAACAATCAGTGATGACAAACGCGGGGTGTGGGTGAAACTGAAACGAGGGCCGTTGCCCGGTGCCGGTTCTTGGACACACCTCTACGGCCAAGCCGATAATTCGGCATTCGGAGGTGAACGGCTCGCCGACGTGAAGAGTACCGACGACTTGCAAGTGCAATGGCTCGGCCGCCCCGGACCTCGCTATCAGGCCGATCGCAACGGACGCAAGCCATCACCGCTCGCAACGTCTGGGCGGTTGTTTCTACAAGGTTTGCAGCGGATCGTGGCACTCGATTCCTTCAACGGTAGCGTGTTGTGGTCGCTGGAGATTCCCGACATGCAACGGTTCAACATGCCGCGAGACAGCAGCAATTGGTGCGCGGATCGAGACAGTTTGTTTGTGTCAATTCGCGACAAGTGCTGGCAGATTGACGCTACCACCGGCAACGTCGTACAGTTTCTTGACGCGATACCGGCACCGAAACGAGATTGGGAATTCGATTGGGGCTACATCGCCAGTCATCGCAACCGAATCGTGGGCACGGGCGTCAAATCCGGTGCGTCCTGGACCAACTTTTGGGGCAACGCGGCGTCGGGCTGGTACGACGCCCGCGACGGAGCTGTCACGCACAAGATCTGCAGCGACATTCTGTTTGCCAAAGATAAGCAATCCGGCGAGACGCACTGGTCGTACTCGCGCGGCGTGATCATCAATGCGACAATCACAATTGCCGACGACAAGATCTATTTTGTGGAATCCAGGCACCCAAAAGTCGTCGATTCGGCCGAGCGACGGATCGGCAGCCCGGAACTCTGGCAGGATTTGCATCTCGTCGCCGTCGATCCCCAGAGCGGTTCAGTGCATTGGGAAAAGAAACTCGACGTCAAACCCGGCAAAGTCGTTTTCTACATGGCTGCCGCCGAGCGGCGGTTGGTCATCGTGTCGTCGAATGACGTGAAGTACCACGTCTACAGTTTCTCCGCGAATAACGGCGCAAAGCAGTGGCATCAGAGTTTCGGTTGGCTGGACGGCAAAGGCGATCACGGCAAAGCCATGTCGCGCCCAGCTTTGCTTGGCGGCAAGGTCTTTGTGCGGCCCAACGTGCTGTCGATGTCCGACGGAAAGGTGCTGGACGTCAAGATGCCCGGCGGCGGTTGCGGCACATACGCCTGCACGACGGGCGCTCTGTTCTTTCGATCGAGCACGGTGACGATGTGGGATCCCGAAAAGTCCAAGAGTTCCACATGGCCGAGACTGCGTCCCGATTGTTGGCTCAGCACCATCCCGGCCGGCGGCCTGCTACTCTCACCCGAAGGCGGAGGCGGCTGCAGTTGCGGCGGTTGGATGGAAACCTCGATTGCATTCAAACCTTCCGCAAAACGAATCTCTGTTGGAAAATCGCGCCATAATTTGAGTGACAAATGAAGTTCTCCCCGCATTTCGATTGACCGACACTAACGAACAGAGTTAGTCTATGAATTGAGCTGTGGAGATCGTTGCATTTCAGGCTGGTCGACCGAAATTTTGAATTTGGCGGACAATTCACTAATTCACAGGAGACGCGTTGTGAGTACAGTTTCGGGTACACGTTGGTATATGCGGCATGGTTCAAGAATTCGTGGACCGATGGCAGAACAGCAGATTCGCTCGTTATTTGATCGAGGGCGCGTTGAAAAGTCGGCGTATCTTTCCAAGGATCGAAAGGAATGGGTTCCCGTCACAACGATTGAATGGTTATACGGTGGTGCCGGTACGGATGCATCCGACGAATGGAGTGGCGGAGATGCGCATGACGAACGGCAATGGTACTACTCCGCAGCTGGCCAAAAATCTCATTCGCTACCCCAGTCGGCACTTGCCGCCATGTTTGTAAGCGGACAACTGCCGTCGAATACGTTGGTTTGGACTGACGGGTGGGAAAGCTGGCGTGCTGCGTCCGATCTGCCAGAATTCGCGTCATCAACGAGCGTCAAACGCCCGTTTCTATCGAGATTCAGCAACCGAGCGAAAGTCGCGATGTGTGTTGCCGGGTTAGCCGTTCTCGTTGCACCGATCGCATTCTTCATGATGCTGGCTGGTAATCGTGAAGAACTGCAACAACAACAAGCAGAAATAGATCGTCAATCCGCAGAAAAGGCGGCGGATCGTAAATTCCAAAAGGAGCAGACTGACACACTCGCACAGACATATGCGACAGGCGAAGCACGAAGAAAAAAGGACATTAGTGATGGCGAAGCCCGGACGGCTAAAACAATCGCAGCCGCGGATGCAAAGAATGAAAAGAATCATCAGGAACAAATTGCGAATAGCAACAAAAACGCGGCTGCTCAAGCAGACCTTGCAAACCAACAGACTGATGCAATAAATAAACAGACTAATGCAACAAATGCTAACACTGACGCAATTAACAATCTGAAGAATGGTCACTGAATCGGAAGCTAATTCGTGGCGATCTTTATTATGACAATCGTCAAGAATATGGCGCCGAACGCGAGACCCGCCATCATGACGATCTGCATCGTAAGTTTCGCAATTTTCGACTTTCGATATTCATCGATTGCCGCGCGGACATCTGGCGGTATACCACGATTGTGTGCTTGAACCGCATTTTCGAATCGTTGTAGGTCTTTCGTCGAGACATCGTCATTCATTGCGGAAAACAGGCGTTCGACGTCTCGCTCGTAGAGATGCTCGTCAGTATCAAATTGATGGTTCTTCCGGGAGTTTAGTGGCTATTGAGGGGTCGGTTTGAGGTCCAGCTTTCCGCAGTAGAAGAGGATTCGTGTTCGGTAGTTTTCAAAGGTGCGAAAGCCGCGGGCATTGGCTTTGAGTGAT
>CAUZVF010000130.1:0-8879 GCA_963582955.1 Planctomycetota bacterium | reverse complement strand
CAGCAGCAAATCAGAACGTATTCACGTGAATACACTCGATAGATATGTAGGCATTTTTTAGTCTGTAGCAAGAATAGCGAGGTTTTGTTTGACCCCTGCCGGCTCGTCCGGCGGGTGAACGAGTTTAACCCGTCGGGACACGGCGCCCACACAAACTTCTTCACCTGCCGGACGAGCCGGCAGGGGTCGCAGATCCACTCTAGGCCCGTTGTCTTAGCCATCCAAACTGATACATCTGCCAGACGAGCTAGGCAGGGGTTCCCGGTTTCCATTCGACAGTCTCAAGTTTTGTGGTTTTTGTGGCAATTCTTGGCGATGTGTCCGAGAAAACATTCCACCGAATTCACGGGCTGCGGCCGAATTGAGGGCCGTGGCCGTACATGGGCTCAACGGCTGTTTTATGTCCCCAGGCAATTTCTGACACTTCGACATTCAGGGCATCGGCGATGCGTTGGCGTTGCAGCGGGCTGGGCGTGTATCGGCCGGCGACGATGGCCTCGACGACTTTCGCGTCGAGTGCCGAATCCGCGACCAATTGTTCGGCCGAGATGTCTCGTTCTTTCATCCAGATGTGAATGCTCTGCATCGTCGTAATCGGCTAACGGTAGGATTGGCTGGTGGGAATGATGATCAATTCTGGGATATTGGCGCGGGGCGGCAGACAGGCCGTCATCAGCACGGCGGCGGCGACGTCTTCTGGTTGCAGAATTTTCGCCCGATGTTCGGCCGAGACCGGAACGGGGCGGTCGTCGAGGATCGGGGTTTCGACTTCGCCGGGGTAAATGTTGGTGACGCGGATTCCATTGGCGCGTTCTTCCTCGGCGACACTCGTTCCCAGCGCGGACATCGCAAACTTCGATGCGTTGTAAGCCACGCCTCCGATCGGCCCGGCGCGTTTGCCGGCTACGGACGAGATATTGACGATCAAGCCGTCGCCGCGTTGCCGCATTTGTGGCAAGACGGAACTGATGCAATTGTACGCGCCGGTCGCGTTGATCCGCAGTACGAAGTCCCAGTTCTCGGGAGTCAGTTCGCTCGTCGACCGATTCGGAATGTTGACGCCGGCACTATTGACCAAAATGTCGAGTGGCCCCAATTCCGCTTTGGCCCATTCAAACAGCTCGGCGACACTGTCACGGTTTCCAACGTCGACGGAATGAAATGCGATCGACGGATCGCCCGAATACCGCGAAGCCGTTTCTTCCAGCTTGTCGGCGCGGCGTCCGGCGATCGCGACGCGGCAACCGTGTTTGGCCAATGCGAACGCGGTCGCGGCACCGATTCCCGTCCCGCCGCCAGTGATCAGGGCCGTTTTGTTGGTCAATTCCATCAAGAATTCCTTACGCTGTTTCTGTTGAACCGGCCGATTGTTGCTGCAGCTTGGCGAGACCAGCGTCTAGCAGATCTTGAAGCTCGGCGACACACGCGTCGATTGACACGACGGCCTGCTGGAAATTCATGTGCGTCGAGGCCTCGGCGGCATCGATTCGAAACTGCCCCGCGGCTTTTCTCAGTTTGCCGATTTTTTTGCCGAGCATTTTGAAATAGCCCGCCGGGTCGCCAACGCGCGTTTCTAATGCTCGCGAAGTGTCAAACACGCTGCGGACGATGCCCATCAATTCGGGAAAGTCTTCGGCTTCTTCGCAATGCTTGATGAATGTGCGGACCATCCAGGCATGCGCCATTACTTTCCCGCACCGCTCGACGATTTGATCCAGTGTCAGTGCGTCGGGCACGGCTAATCCTCCGAGCTGTAGCGAATCAGGCTGAAGACGTCGTACGGCTTCAAGACGTCGCGGCCGTTTAGAAAATCCAACTCGATTAGAAACGCGCAACCCACGACTTCGGCTTTTGACCTTTCAGCCAGTTCGATGCACGCCCGCATCGTGCCGCCCGTCGCCAGCAGATCGTCGACGATTACGACTCGGTCGCCTTCACGCAATGCGTCGGTGTGCATTTCGAGCGTATCTTTTCCATATTCGAGTTCGTAATGAAATGCCTGTGTGTCGAACGGCAGCTTTCCCGGTTTGCGGACGGGAATGAACCCGGCATTCAACTCGAGTGCCAGCGGCGCGGCGAAGATGAATCCGCGCGCCTCGGCCGTGACGATCGAATTCACATTGGCGTCGCGAAAGTGTCCGGCAAAGTGCTGAACGACAAGTCGAAACGCATCGGGATTCGACAGCAGCGGAGTGATATCGCGAAAGACGATTCCCGGTTGCGGAAAGTCAGGAATATCGCGAATGTGTTGTTTCAAATTCAGTGGGTCAGTCATTCTTGGAAACACTCTTTCCGTTAATGAGTTGGACGGCTTCGTCAATAAGTCGGGCGGCATCGGGGTCGTCTTTATAAAGCTCTTTGATCCCTCTGCAAATCTCTTCAGCGTTTTTGAGCTGATTGGTTTCCACCAAGTCGCGAATTCGTGAGATTGAGGAACGCAGCCACTGATAGCCTTGCAGCCGCGCGGCACGATTCTTTCGAAGATCGTCGATCAGTTTGTCGGCCAGTTCAATCGTCGCCGATTGGTCATTTTTCGCATGCATGAGAACCAATCGCAGTGCCACAAGAGTTTGTTCGGCTTCGGCGAATTTGCCCATCTCGCGGTATTGCCGTGCGAGCAGCAAAAACCGATCGATCTCGTCATCGGGAGCCCTCATGACGGCCCAGACCTTGTCGTCGGCCGTTAGCCGGCGCGGGTTGCCGGTACTCTTGTTTTCCGATTCCTGGTCGCCATCCCGTGGGAACCACAAGAATCCGCCACCGATGACAAGAAACAGACACAACACCAGCACCCAAGTATTGTTGAAAGCTCGTGCGACCGGCGTCTGCATTCGTTCGCGTTCAAGTTCGACCTGCATCAGGTCGCGCATCAACGTGGCGGATCCAGGGCCGCCGTGCATTTCGAAGTCAGCGGAAACCGTGTCCGAATCTGTTTCATCAATTCCGCTGTTTCCGTCACGCGAAGAACCAACGATCTTGGTGACGTCTTGGTTCGCCAGTTCAACTTTCTTGAGGACTTCAGCCAGCCGAAGCGAAAGCACGTACGCGTCGGGATAACGTTGCTGGGGATCTTTCTCCATCAGCTTGCAGACGATCTCGTCGAGCCAATGCGGGATATCCGGCACAATCATGCGTGGCCGGTCGAAACTCCCGTAACGTTGTTTGTGAATGATGTCGAGCGTCGTCCGCCCAATGAATGGCGGGCGGCCGGTCAGCATCGCGTACATCACGGTTCCCAGAGCATACAGGTCGCTCTGTTTTGTTGTACGCTTGCCTTCAGCCTGCTCGGGCGACATGTACGAGGCGGTTCCGATGATTCCGCCCGTCGCCGTCAGTTTGTTGGCGGCAAAGATTTGCGCGACACCAAAATCCGTCAGTTTGATGTCGTTATCAGACGTGATCAGCAGATTCGACGGTTTTAGGTCACGATGAATGATGCCCGCGTTGTGAGCCGCTTTGAGTGCCGAACAAGTCTGAATCGCGTAATGGATCACTCCTTCCCACGGAATCCGACGGTCTCGCTTCAAACGGTCGGTCACTGTTTCGCCGTCGACGTATTCCATGGCGTAGTAATAGATCTCGTCGTCAACTCCGCTTTCGCGCAATTCGACGATGTGTGGATTCTTCAGATTTCGCATCGCGTCGATCTCGCGCGCAAATCGTTCAACAAAGCCCTCTTCACGAGCCAGTGCAGCCGATAGAATCTTGACAGCCACCAATTCATCGGTCACCTCGTGCCGGCCGAGATACACCGTGCCCATGCCACCGGAACCGAGAACCCGTTCCAGCAAATACGGGCCAATTTTTTTGAGAGGTTCTTTTTCCATTCGAGAACGACGCGGCACGGCTTATGACATCAAAATAAAATTGCAACCGTGAGTGTAAATGGTCTGAAATTGGCTGGTCAATCGAGTCCCTTAAGAGTTGCATCGTGATGAAGCATCAAGCTGCCGGTTCAGACAAACGAACAGCCGTATTGCTGATTGCGCACGGTAGTCGCCGGCAATCCGCCAACGACGAACTGGTTCGGCTCACGGAAACGATGCGGAAACAAAGCCAATACGAAATCGTTGAGTATGCCTATCTGGAAATTGCCGAGCCGACGATTCCACAAGGCTTACAAAGCTGTTTGCGATTGCAGCCGATACGTGTGCTGATGATGCCGTACTTCCTCTCAGCGGGTGCCCATGTCACGAATGACCTGGAACGTTTCCGCCGCGAGTTCGTGCGAGAACATCCCACGGTTGAAGGCATCCTCTGCCAGCCCATCGGCTCGCATCCGAAGATTGTCGAGATTGTGATCGACCGGTTGCGTGAATGTTGTTCAGATAAACCCTATGAAACTGAGAAATAATTGATTCTCGAAAACCTGTCCTGACGGGTACCACGTCTTGCCGTTCAGGCAAGGCGTGTCGCGCAGCGACTGGAAACTGTTCTTGCGCGGACTATGCCGATTGGATATTCCTAACCCGATTGACAGCCGGTCCTGCGGTTTCCAGCGGCTGCGCCGCACACCTTGCCTGGACGGCAAGATGTGGTACCCATTTCATTTCAGGGAACTAATTCATTCCCACTTTCTAAGTGGCCCATCACGACCGTTCCGGGGCTGAAGAATCATCGGTTTCAATCAATCTTAATAACAACGGCAGCAGCACCAAGTTGCCGATCAATCCGCCGAGCATGGCGACGCTGACCAGGATTCCGAAATAGATCAGCGGGATGAAGTGCGACAGTGTCAGCACGCTGAATCCGACGACCAGTGCAATGTTCGCAAACACCAGTGCGCGGCCGACGCCGGTGTGCGTGGCGTGCAAGGAGTCAACTACTGATAGCCCGTTTCGACGGGCTCGTCGGTAGGCGGAAATGTAATGAATGCTGGAATCGACCGTCAGCCCCATTGACACGCTGGCAATCATGGCGGTTGCGATGTTGATCGGCAGCCCGATCCATCCCATCATGCCGATCACCAGCACGATTGGAAAAAGATTGGGAACCAGCGAAATCAGTCCGATGCGCAGACTGCGGAATGCCACGGCCATCATCAGCCCGATTCCACAAGCCGCCAACACGAAGCTGACCACCTGGTCACGCAGCAGGCTCTCGATCAGGAACGACAGCAACACAAACAAGCCGGTTGTTTTCGCTCCTGGAAATTCCCGGTTCGCGGTCTTGCGGACATCGTTAATGAGCTGCATTTTACTGGCCGATGGCTGACGCTCGCGGGCTCGCAGGATGATCCGCATCCGGCCCTGTTCGCTGTTGTAGAGGCTTGATTCGAATTCGTTCTGAAATTCTTGCATTTTGTTGAGTCGTTTACGCAGAGTGTTCAAAAACAAAATCGGCAGTTTGGGCACTAACTCGAGGCCGTCCGGTAACGACACCTGCTTCGTCAATTGGCCGTTACCGTTGCCGCCGAATTGCTCTTCGAGTTGAGAATTCAGTTTTGCCACACGTTCGAGGAATTCATCGTCCAATTCGTTGGGTGCTGGGAAATTGACTTCCCACGTGCCGGCTCCGCCGAGGTTTTCTTCCACGAAGTTCAACGACTCGACGATCGAGCTGGAATCGCGAAAGTTCTTGCTGAAGTCCGTCTCAACTTCCAGGTTCCGGAATCCCGCGGCGGCAAAGGCCACTAATAGCAACGCGGCAATGCTGACACGTTTTGGCCAGCGCTCGATGCCTCCGGTGACTGCGCCCAGTGCGCCAACCAACCGACGTTCGGCCGGGGCGTTGCCGGGATCGACGCTGAAATTTCCGAGTAGAATTCCACCAGGAAGAAAGGCGGCGGCCGACAACAAAACAAAAAACGTGGCCAGTGCCATCATGACGCCAAAACTGCTGACGGGCGTGATGTGGCTCGACAACAATGCCAAAAAGCCGACAGCCGTTGTCGCGCACGTCCAGAAGATTGCCGGCGCTAGCTCGATGAACGTTTGGCGGAATGCGGCAGTGCGATCCAAGCTGCCTCGCAAATCCCGATAATGCACCGTGACGTGCGTTACAGTTGCGATGCTGATGATCGACACCAACGAATTCAGCATCGAACTGACCATGCTCAATTTCGTTTGGCTCAGGACGAGCACTGCTTCCGTCCAGCGAATGGTTGCCAGGACGATGATCAACGGCAGAATCACCCAGCGCAGGCTGCGAAACAGGATTAAGATGACGAGGCCCAACAGTGCCAGTGACCACTGAAACAAAACGCGCCCGTCTTCTTCGACGTAACGAAACATGTCATGAACCTGCATTGGCTCACCGACAACAAAGGCCGGCGGATCGTGATCGGCGGCAAGTTGCCGCACTTTGGCGAAAGTCTCGCGGCGGGGAGTCGTCGCAACCTCTTCGGGCAACAACCGCAAGACAACGGCTGTCGTCTGTTCGTCGTCGCCCAGCAACATTCCCTTGACAAGTTCTTTCACGCGATCGCGTTTGTAGGGAAAACGTAGTGCCTGGGCCAACGTTTGCGTGCTGCTTCCCTGGATGCCGGGAACGGCACTCAATTTCGCGGCAAATTCATTCAGACTCTTAGCGCTGGCTTCGGTCAGTTCGCGGCCGTTGGATTCAAAGAGATTCGGGGCGTTGTAGGCGACGATGATGAACTCGTCACCGCCGAATAACTCTTTGCTTTCGGCATAGGCGTCAAAATGCGGATCGTCTTCTGAATACAGTGATTCGATGGACTGGTCGAAGCTGAGTTGCTCGGCGAGTGGCTGGGCGAGTACGGTGACGATGATCGCAACAATCAGAATCGGCAGCCGTTGCCGGATCAAGACGTCCGCCATGCGAGACAGCCAGCTTGTGTTCGAGAGATTCATTGCTGGGTTCGGCGATCGCAACGAGAAACGGCTACACTTATTCAACGAAGTTAACGGAAATCACATTGCGATTCCCGATTGAAGACTCGTAAGGATAGTTCAGTTACCATTGTGCGGCTAGCGGAGCGAAAGAAACGTTGCATCAAATCCTTGGACACAGATACGCACTCATTGTCGTGCTGGCGGCGGCCGTCGTTGCGCGAGTGGCCGTGTTGTCCATGAAAAGCGAAACTGTGTCGGAAGACCGCGACGCGTACTTGGCAATCGCGGCAAGTCTGGCGGACGGAAACGGATACACTCATCCCGCCACGGACCAGCCGACCGCGTATCGTCCGCCTTTGTATCCAATCGTATGTGCCGCGTTGTTTGCCATGGGTGGTGGGACAACCGCGATCGCGATTCTGCACTTCGTTTGCGGAATGACAACGGTCGTGCTGACTTGGTCAATTGGCCGACGAATCGGAAACGCCGCGATCGGCGGTCTGGCGGCCGGATTGGTTGCTATCGACCCACTGTTGGTCGGCTACACCGCCATCTCGATGACGGAAACCGTGTTTACATTTCTTGTGACGTTGCTGATCGCGATATTCGTGGGATGCACGGGCTGTGGTGAACGTGTCATGGATGCACGGACGATGAAAGCGGCCACCGGCCAGAGACCCATGCGACTCTCGCCCGATCGAAGACGTCAGATCGTCATTGGCGTCGTTTTCGGATTGTGCGCGATGTGTCGCCCGACGATTTGGGCGTTTGGGATTCTGATGACGATTGTGTGGTTCATTGTCCGGCTGCGCAGACGTGATGCACGGATCGAAAAACGGTGGCCGCCCTGGCTCTTGATCGTGGCGGTTTTATTGACGGTGTCACCGTGGATCATTCGCAATGCCATCGTCCTTGGCCGCCCTGTCGTCATGACGACTCATGGAGGCTACACGTTGCTGCTGGGGAACAATCCTGTTTTCTATCGAGAAGTCGTCTCGCAGCCGTGGCGAACCGTCTGGGACGATGCACCGACGGAGTTTTCTCAGTCGGCTTGGTATTCCAACTTGGAATCAAAGATGAACCAGCAATTGGGCACCGCGGCGAACGAGATTCAACGTGATCGATGGATGAACCAGACGGCGATTATGAACATCCGAAAGCAACCGGGGATGTTCATTCGGGCCTGTTGGTTGAGGATTCGTCGGTTTTGGAATGTTGCTCCCAGCAGACCGATCGCTGCGTCGTTACCTCGGCCAGTCGAGTGGGGAATTGTAGTGTTCTACTCGGCGATTCTCATCGGACTCTTGCTGGGGTTTGTCCGAATCGTCAGAAATAAATTGTCGAACTGGATACCGCTTTGCGTGTTGGTGTTGGGTTTCATGTTGGTCCACAGCGTGTATTGGTCGAACATGCGAATGCGCGCTCCGGTTATCCCCGAAATCGCAATGATGTGCAGCCTCGGCCTGCTTGGGCTTCGACCGTCGCGAGACGACTGATTCGACGTTGTTACATTGAGCTTCCGGACCTATCACGATTGTCGTATCCTCATTGTTAGCAATATGTTACGACATCCCGGCTGGTCTCTGCTGACGGGTGCGAGCCCTTATTGACACTTTTCCGCAACCACACCTATAATCCCGCCCCCTTCGGCGAAATCTGCCGATTCTCAGCAGACTCGAATCACGAGATCCAGACAAGCATTTCCACGCTCCGCGTTTCTGGAGTGCAGCCAAGGGCCCATGCCGGGCATATGAACTTCAAACTTAGAACGCACGACGTGCCAACCCGATTCGCAACCGATGGTTGTTTGAATTGGGATTCCGCTGCGCGAATTCGTGCTGGAAGTTCGAAGCCGCATCCAAAACAATTACACCACACGCGCGCGGCATTGGCTGTCGTATTGGTGTTTGCAACTTTTTGTGACGGCGTCCAGGCTCAAGGTCCATCTTCCGCGGCCCGAGCCGCCAACAGTACTGATCCGATAATCATCTCGGGCGACATCGCTCATCAATCCAATGTCGATTCTAATCTAAGCGTGACGGTGTTGCGGGGACACTGCCGAGTCGTTCAGGGAGATGCGAC
>CAUZVF010000129.1:0-8890 GCA_963582955.1 Planctomycetota bacterium | reverse complement strand
GCGATCGCGGCTGTGTAGCTCGGCAAGGCCAGAATCAGATTGTCGTTCAGCATGTGGCACTGGCCGATACTGCATAACGACTCGAAGTGATCGGGTTCCAATTCGAGAGCCATTCGAAATTGTTCGAGTGCCTCATCCGTGTTGTGGCGGACAAGTTCGATGGAGCCCAACTGATAGAAGTCCAACGTGGATGACGCCTTTATTTTCGCGGCTTTTTCGATTGCCTGATCGCGTTCGCCAACATTTCCCAACAGTTCGTAGTACGCCGCTTCATGTAGGTAGACAGATTTCAGTTCCACCCCGGCTTGTTTGGCAATCGCAAGCCAGCCGAGTGCCTGCTGCGCGGCGGCTTTTCTCGCGTCGGTGTCTTCAGGAGGAACTAAGTTGACTTCCGATTCGGCCATGATCGTGACGAGTTCCAACACGCCCGTTTGGATCGATTGTGTTTGGGTGGCCAGCAGGTGCGGAATGGGGAGTTTCAAGGCATGGGAATCGTCGACGCCGTACGCTTTCAAAGCGATTAGCGCGTATCGCCGCGCCTCACGGAGAAAACGCGTGCGGCTGTCGCCGACAATTAGCCCCTCGTAATACCGCGCCTGTTTCCGATTCAACTCGAAGTCGTGCAACTTCGATTGAGCCGCCAGTTCATTATCGATCAATTGAATGGCGTTCTGGGCTTTCGTCCGCAATTCGGCGAGTTTGGGTTTCGATTTCAGCTCGCTGACAATTCTCGTCAGCAGAATCTTGGCGCGTTCCGCATCGCCGTCAACTCGGTAGGCACTGTCGGCTTTCGAGAGTTCCACGTTCAACTCGTTGGAAAGTGTGGCAATCCGCTGTCTTTCGTCGTCTTGGATTCGGTTTTCGATTTCCAGAAATTGTTCGTCGATACGCGGCTGCAGCGCATCCCGAATCGCCACGGATTGGATCGATCCGGCAGCCTCATTCAAGATCTGTTTTGCCTTGTCGTAGGCTTTGGTGCCGGTGGCTTGTTGGGCGGCTTCGATTTGTGATTCGAATTGTTTTCTCTGAAACTCGATCGCGTGATTTTGAACGATCGCCTGTTGGGCTTCGACGGCCGATTTGAGGTCGGAAAGAGATTCTTCCGCGGACGCAACGACTCCCAGTGCTTCGACAAGTTTCTCTTGAGCTGTTTCGAAGTCTTGACGCTGAACAAACAGTTCCGATCTTCCAATCAGAACTTCCGCCGTTTTCCTGAGTCCTTCGATACGGTTGCTCTCGTATTTCGCGAAGCCAAAGCCGCCAACGATTAGCAGAAAGACCGCAACGGCCGTCGTCAGCACGAATGTCGTGTGACGTCGCATCCACCGGCTGGCGCGGTCGGCCAATGGCTCGTCGTAACACGATACGGGTTCGTCGGCCAGCCAGGCTTCGACGTCGGCTGCCAAGTCAAGTGCCGATTGATACCGGTCGTCTTGCGTCTTCGACATCGCCTTCAAACAGGCGGCTTCCAGCGGCCGAGGAATTGACGAATCGATCTGCCGCGGCGGTGTGATGTTGCCGTCGGCGATTTCTTTCAGTACGTCGTTCAGCTTTCCACTCCCGATCGGAACTTCGTTGGTCAGCAGTTTGTAGAGAATTCCGCCAAGTGAATAGATGTCGGTCCGCGCATCCATTTTGGCCACTTGTCCTTTGGCCTGTTCGGGCGGCATGTACGACGGCGTGCCCATGATCGAGCCCATCATCGTGCGGCTTCCGTCCGTGCGGACGTCGGTCGAAACACTCTGTCGATGATAGGAACCGGTTCCCGTCGCGCCGGTTGTCATGCGGCTTGCACCAGTACCAAAGGTCCCCGACCCCGATTGTGATCGTGTTCCACCGGATTGCGAAGCACCCGTCATCGACGCGGCACTGTTACCGGGGACCTGTTGCTGGAATAGGCTGCCTCCCAGTGTTTGTTCTTCATCGACGATGTCGGTGGATTCGCTGGTTTCTGCTTCGTTCGATGTTGCTGGATTCAATGGTTCGTCTGCGTCATCGACACCGATGATTTTTGCCAGACCCCAGTCCAGGACCAACGTCTCGCCAAAATCGCCCAGCATGACGTTAAGAGGTTTCAGGTCGCGATGCAGCACGCCCCGATTGTGGGCAAACCCGATGGCGTTACACACGTCGATGAAGTCGCCCAACAGTTTCTTGAAAACGAGATTTCGTTCGACACCGTCTTTCGGCAGTTTGTGCATCGCTTCGATCGCCAATTCCATCGTCTCGCCGCGCACCAGTTTCATGGAATAGAACGGAGTGCCGTTGGCTTGCTCGCCCATTTCATAGATGGGAACGATGCCGGGATGTTCCAATTGGCCGGTAATCTGAGCTTCTTCCAAGAACCGTTCGACGATGCCGTGGTTCCGCAACGCTTGCGGCAGCAATTCTTTGTAGGCCACCTCGCGACGGATGCTCACGTCGTGTGCCAACCAGATGTTGCCCAAACCGCCGCGGGCAAAGTTATCGACAAGCTCGTATCGCTCGGCTCCCGTCTTTGTTGCGGAACCGCTTGTTGGTTCTGTCAGCGATATTGTTTTCTTGCGAGGTGACTCGCCGCGCACCATCGTCGTCTGACCGTCTGACTCGGCATCATGGTTTTCGGATTGCGCGTCAACATGTGCGGTGCGATCATCGTCGTCGCTGGTGATTACAGTTCGCTCGTCGTCATCGTCGACGAACTCAGCGGTTGCGTCTGAATCAGACTGCTCGAGATTGACCGTGCGGCCTTCGTCTTCGGTAACAACGGTGCCGTCTGAACCAATGGGCTCGCGCGGCGATTGAAGGCCGGGAACGAAATTCGTTTCGAGACCATCGGCGCTACTTTGTGTGATGACTGTTTGCTCGTCATCAGCCGAACCCGAACTCTGAGAATCTTCGATGAATGCAGTCTTGGATTCCGGCTCTGATTCCTGCTGCGGATCTGTCTCGGCCTCTGGCCGCGGCCGGATCACGGTCTCGAATTCCGCATCCTCTTCTGGTTCGGAATGAAGCGTGTTCTCTTCTTCGCTTTCAGGAGATGGTTGGTCGTCGGACGGTTGGGGATTCTGATTTTCGATCGGCATGATAGGTCACCAACGAGCGAAGGCGGATTCAAGAGTTACAGTCGGAAATGGAATGTCTCGCGCAGATACCGCCAAATCCACTCGCCGGCCGTACGTTTTTCGATCAGGAATCTGGCGCGGCCCCGCATTCCTGTTCGTAACAGTTCCGTGTCTTCTTCCACGAGGACGGTTGTTTGATAGGCCGCACCCGTCAGGCGTTCTCGGCCTTGCTTGTCGGTCACCGTTGGCAGCTCGCCACCCAGCTTGTTCGATAGTAATTCAGGGACAAAGTCCAGATGCCGGCCAGAAATCTGTTCGACGATTCCGTGATACGTGCGGTCGGGAAGGTGGTCGAATTTCAGTTCGACGGCCTGTCCCACGAACACGTCATTGCGGTCTGTCTGGTCGACAAGCAAAGTCGCCTGGTAACGCTTATCGGGAGCGATGCTGCAAAAATGTGTGCGCTCGGGCAAGAAACAAATGTCATTGCGCTGAGACAACGGCGTGCCGTGCCAAGAACCTAACTGAGTTTCCAATTGCTCGATCGTCGGCCTGGGAGTGCTCGGCGGCTCGATAACGATTCCGGAACACGGAGCACGGATGGTCAAGGCGTCGATTTGGTTTTCGTATTCCACGATTTGAGCTTCGATGGCCGCCAATCGGTCTTGTGCAAGCTGTGCATGGGCGCGAAGGTCGCCGGCGACAAAAGCGTCGATTTTGGAACGCTGGGCATCTCGGTCGGATTCCATCTTTGTCTTCGGATCTTCGATCTCTTCGTTCGTTAGCACGGCCAGTACTTGTCCGGATTTGACGCGCTGGCCCGCCACGACCGTCACGGCCCGGCCATCCGTTTCGGGATCCAGCAGTTGGCCGGGAACGGTCGTGTAGACATGCTGGACTTGATGCGGTTCGATGATGTACATCGCTTCAACATGCAGCGGCAGCGGGATGGCGAGGCCGCAAACGATGACAATTGTCAAAACCAACAGCGAAATGGCAATCTTGGGACGACTCATGGGCTCGATCCTTGGGGCAGAGATGATCTTGTAGATGTTGGAAATCATACCGTACAGAATCGTGCTGACGGAAACGACCGCGAGTGTGATTCCGATGCTTTGCAGTCCATAAGGTTTCAAAACGGTATACAGGAAGATTGTGATCGCGGCCACGATGAACCATCGGTAGATCCCGGCGGCGATGGCGAACAAAGCGAACCAAACGCGGCCTGTTTCGGGCATGAACGGGTCAGGCCGTGATTCAATTCCCAGGCACCACCATGCGAATGTCTCTCGCAACAGCTTGTCGGATTTGGGGCGCAAATTCGGAATCTCAAGGAAGTCAGCCATCATGTAATAGCCGTCAAACCGCATCAGCGGATTGGCGTTGAAGATGACCGTCGTCACCGTCGTGACGAAAAACACGTTGAGCGCCAGGTGATGCAGCAACCCCGGCTGCGTGTTCCACCAAACATAGATGGCAATTCCCGACAAAAATATCTCGATGTACATTCCTGCCGCACCGATGATGATGCGGTGCCATTTGTTTCGCAGGATCCACGAATCCGAAACGTCGCAATACAGACACGGGCTGAAGACCAGCAGCATGATGCCCATTTCGTGGCATTCACCGCCGTAATGCTTACAACTGAGCCCGTGGCCAAACTCGTGGATAATCTTGGCCGCTCCCAGCACGAACCACAAATACATCAAGTTCGGCCAGCCGAAAAACTGCTGGAATTCTGGAAGTTGCTGCTGAAACCGGTCGAATTGGACAGCGAGCAGAATCCACGCCGACGCGACGAATGCGATCGCACAGGCGACTGCCCACGGACGAAACAGCCAGCGGACAAATGGGTAAAGCGTTTGCAGAGATTCCTCGGGATCCCAGCCGGGCAACCGCAAATAGAGAAGGCTCTTGAGTGTGTTGGACCGCTTCTTGCGTTTCTCTTTGCGATGTTGTCGCAACAACGAGATGCCTTGGCCCGGTCGCTTGCTGAAGACAAGCCCCTTTTCGTGCAAGTCAGTAATCAGATGTTGAATGTCGGCCAGTTGCAGGCGGACGGTCGGCAGCTTTGCTTGCAATTCGTCGCGGATGTTTTCGAGACTGCGTTCACCGTCGAGCATCCACAGAGCGTGATATTGTTCGGGTTGCAACCGGTAATACTTCAGTCCGACGGGTTCCTTGATGACCCAATAGCCGACGCCTTGATACTCGATCCGCTTCGTGACCAGATCCGCGCGCGCTTGCAACGGAATCGGCCGTTGAGTTGAGGGAATCAGAGGAGCGCTGGTTGCGGACATGGGATTCGGCGTCGACAATCGCTTCGTACTACTAGTTCGTGATTTCTTGTTTTCCTGAGCGCAATTCGGATGGCCAAGAAAAACACACAAAGGCACGAAGAGTTTTTCTTGTGACTTTTCGTGCTTTTTGTGGCGATCTCTACGCGAAGTTTGGTTACGGCTATTAGCTGCGCCGTTTAACGGTAAGCCGAAGGCGGCTGCGCGGTTGGAAACCAACCCATGCAACAAAACACAGTCGCCTTCGGCTTGCCGTTAAACGATGCGCAAACAGTTTCACACTTCGTTATCTTTTCCGGGCGACTTGTTTGCTGAGATGGATCGACATCGTGGCCCTCAATCCGGGACGTAGAATACTATCACGGTTGATCACCTCGGCCCATACACTGGTTTCGCTCGTGACTTTGTTAACACTCACGTCAACAAATTTGATCCGGCCCTGAAATTCGAGCTTCTCTTCCGGGCGATCGATACCGGGAAGATCCAAACGGACTGTCACCGGTGCTCCGGGTTTTATGTACCAAATGTCGGCGATGCCAACGTACCCTTTCACTTTGACGCGGCGGGTACTGACAATTTCCAAGATTTCTTCGCCCTGCCGAACCGCTTCTCCCTTGTATTTGTAGACTTTGACAACCATGCCCTCTAAGGGAGCTTCGATCCGAAATGTATCCAGTTGTACCTTTGCTTCTTCCAGCTGCAAGCCCAAGATGGCAAAGTCTTCCTTTGCCTGCTCGATCTGCAAGATGCTCTTCTCGAAAGCCAATTTCAACTTTTCAATTTCGACTTGGGGAGTTGTCCTTGGCAGACGTATGTTCGTATCTGCACTTATCTCCCATTCCTTCTCCGCAACGAGTGCCGCTTTTTCCGCGAAACGGATTTGAACGTTATTTCTTGTTTTCCGGAGTGCCGTATTGTACGCGGCAACAGCGTCGTGGTCCTTCAGCCGGGCGACTTCCTGCCGATTCACAACGAAATCTCCTTCCTCGGGCTCGACGAATGCCAGGATTCCCGGCCGATCACTGGCGATCGTGGCACGGTCGATCAACTCGACAAAGCACTTTCTTAATATGATCGTGTCTTTACGGGGAACACTCGGCGCCTGCCGTTGGACATCATTCTGTCCCAAAGCTTCCTTTGATGAGGACGTCCCGTCGATCAGAAACCAACAGCTCATGACGAAAACCGCGGTTGCAATGGCGATGAATCGTCTCATCATGCTCACCTCAATTGAATTCCAAGATATGTCGGGTTTGAAACGGAAACCATAGTGTACCCATCGGGCCAGTTTCCGTTAACAACAGAACAAAGAATGTTCACGATATGTTGTTAACGGGACGGCTTATATTGTGTAAACGCTCGAATTTGTCAACGTTGCTTATTTCCCGTGTTTGGAACCGTCGTTTGCGATTACGGGTCATTCCGGTATGGCCGTCGAGAAATCGGGGTTGGAAACGGGTCTGTCTTGCTGTTCCCAGAAATGTCATGACCGATCTGGCTGCATTAGCTAGACTATCCGGGTCAGACAGCATTGACTTGCGACTTTCCCTAAATGGGCCGTCGGTTGGCCGATGCGTTTGGAAAGACGATCCATGAACCTTTAAGATGATTGGCGGCGGTGGCTCAATGGCACTTACTTTGTAGAACAATTGTCATCAATTGCTGCCTCCACATGTAGAAAACAGTTGGGACAACGGTTCTACACTCGGCCGCATCAGCACGAGTTGCTCACAATGAGCCGTTGTGATCGCTTGGTCGGCGTGTCAGAGTTGGGATCTATCTAAAGAACGGGGTTGGTGAAAGATGTCAGATACGAACAACGTTCAAGACGTTCGCAACCGCATCATCCAGATGGCTCGCGAGATTGAAGAGTACTCGCAGTCTAATTTGCCGCCGACCGCATTTTTTTCCGAGTTTTTGAAACGGGTCATCGCGGCCGTCGGAGCGCGGGCCGGCGCGGTCTGGATGCGCAACGGCGGTGGCCGAGTTGACCTGCTATGCGAACTTGGGCTGCAGAGCATTGGTTTCAGCGAAGATCCCGAAGCGGACGTCCGCAATCAACGGATCTTGCTCGACGTCATCGGCAATGGACAAGCTTGTGCGTACAGCCCGGAAGAGTCAAACGGCATGGAGTTGCCGACGCAAGATGTCCTGATTCTTGCGGCGTTGCAACAGAATAAGGAATGCGTTGGCGTTGTCGAAATCTTCCAACGGACCGATACGCCTCCACAAGCGAGACCGGGTTTTCTGCAATTCCTCGAACAGATGTGCGGATACGCCTGCCGCTATCTCGATCAGCAAGACAAGGATTCCGGGAAAACCCAAACTTCGGAAATCGCCGAAAAGTTCGAGAGGTTCGTGACGCAGTTATTTCGAAGTCTGGACGTTCGTGAAGTCGCCGCGACGGCCGCCAATGACGGGCGTCTGCTAACCGGAGCCGACCGGTTGAGCGTTGCGGTGCAGTACAACAAGAAAACCGTCATCAGAGCGATCAGCGGACAAGACTCCGTGAACCGCCGAGCCAACCTGGTGCGATTGATGGAGGCCATGGCGTCGAAAGTCATCGCGACCGGCGAGACGCTGTTGTACTCGGGACAAACCGACCAACTGGCACCGCAGATCGAGCAGCCGCTGGCCGACTATGTGCAAGAGAGCGGCTCGCGAATGGTGATGGTCGTTCCGCTGTTTGAATCCCCGCCTCTGATCGATGAGGATGACGATAAAGACCAACGGCGAAAGAAAGAAAAAAAACAAGTACCGATCGGTGGGCTGATTGTCGAACAAGTCTCGCAAAGCCAGCCAAGCTCGGGATTGGTCGATCGCGTCGAGTTGGTTGCTCCGCATGTTGGAACGGCCCTTTGGAATGCCCGCGTTCACAACCAACTTTTCCTGATGCCTTTGTGGCGGTTTCTGGGCCGTCGGACGCGGTGGCTGGAAGGCCGCAACCTCGTCAAGACGCTGTTGGTGCTGGCCGTGATCGCCGCGGTCATTCTCGCGATGGTCTTCATTCCTTTTGAATACCGCGTCGAAGGCGAAGGCCAATTGATGCCGGTCATCCAGAAAGATGTGTTCGCCCCACGAGACGGTGACATCATCGATGTTTTCGTTGACAGCCGGGACGTGGTTACGAGGGACCAGGAACTTGTGCTGATTCGTGATGACGAATTGGAGTTGAAATACCTTTCGACTCAAAAGGAAATCGAAAGCCAGCGAGGAAACCTCTATAAGTTGGAAGCCGACCGCAATAATGCACAAAACCGTCGGCAATTAGAAGATTTGGCACGGATTGCCGGTGAAATGCGTGAAGCCGGCATCCAGATCGAACACCTCAAACGTCAACTGGTCGTTCTGGAAAATCGCAAGAAAAGGTTGCATGTCAAATCTCGTATCGATGGAGTCGTATCGACGTTTCAATTGAAGCAGATGTTGGAGAACCGTCCGGTCAGGCGCGGAGAAGTCCTGATGGAAATCGCCGATCCGAAAGGTCCGTGGCGGCTGGAATTGGGTGTCGAGGAACACCGCTTAGGTCACATTCTTCGTGAGCAGCTC
>CAUZVF010000128.1:0-8916 GCA_963582955.1 Planctomycetota bacterium | reverse complement strand
TTCAGTTCATTCGCGATTAACGAAAGGCCAAGACAAGCGAGGAAAAACACGTCAACAATGCGCATCCAAGTTCTTCCAGCGAAGTAGGGAGGGTGAAGTTTCTAAGACAGGTGGGATTATGAGGAGGGCTGAAATGCAGATTGTGCAATTGTAACGGTCGGCAACTGAAAGTAGCAATTGCGAGTGCCGTCGACCCTTCGGTTCCGTAGGTCTCTGCTCTACGGTGGGTGATGCTCTCAACAACTGTTCTAAGTCGTTCATTCCGAGCAGCTTCCAACGAATCAGCAATGCCGTTCGTCTGACTGCATTTTCCATATTTTACATGTTTTGATACGGAATGCTATGGATTCTGTATCACGTTCTGTATCACTCCCACTTCATCTCCGACCCTTTTCATGAGTTGTGGCTCAGCAAATTTCCGCATCTCCGCCGCATGATTACACAGGAATTACGGTGGGTGGATAAGAATCGGCAGCACCGAACTTTTCGGCGCGGGCCAATATCGTTCGCTGAATTCAGTTGAATTTGGCCGGCTTGATGCGTTCCAATACCCTTCTTGCGTAGGCTGAAATATTCGGCTCAATAAATTCACCATACGGGGAGATCATTTCGGGTACCGGCTCACGATTCGTACTTTGCCAATTGTCGCAGACGAACAAGCGGTTCCGCAGAGAGCCCGTTGACTCATGAGCAACGGTTGAAGTATCCTCTGTTTAGAGTCGAGAAAACGATTCCGTGAAACTCGAACGTAGCGGAGACTTTGATCATGCTGACGATTCTTGGAAAGAAGACTGGTTCCTTTTGCGACGGCGTGTCGCGACGGGCATTTTTGCAGATCGGAGCGTTGTCGCTGGGAGGGATGAACCTGCCACAAATTCTGCGGGCCGAGGCTGCCTCTGGTGTTCGCTCGAACCACAAGGGAATCATCAACATCTTTCTGCCGGGTGGCCCGCCGCATCAGGACATGTGGGACATCAAGGTCGACGCCCCGAAAGAAATTCGAGGCGAGTTCAGTCCGATTGCCACAAACGTACCTGGCGTTGAAATCTGTGAACAATTCCCGCTGTTAGCGGTCATGGCCGACAAGCTGGTCTTTATCCGCTCGATCGTTGGTTCCGCCGTCGGCCACTCGGCATTTCAGTGCCAGACCGGTTACAGCAACCGCTCGCAGCCGCCCGGCGGTTGGCCGTCGATTGGCAGCGTACTGTCGAAGTCGTTTGGTCCGGTTCAGCCGTCTGTGCCGCCATTCGTCAGCCTGACGGCACCGACGGGCCACAAACCATGGGGCGATCCCGGACAGCCAGGCTTTTTGGGCGTCTCGCATGGACCATTCCAACCGAATGCCGAAGGGAGCGCGAACATGACGCTCAACGGCATCACGCTCGACAGGTTGCGCGACCGCGAAAGTGTTTTGACGGCGCTGGACCGCTTTCGCCGCGAGGCCGATGCCACTGGCGAGATGGAAGGACTCGATGCGTTTAACCAACAGGCTTTCGGAATTCTCACGTCAAGTAAGCTGGCCGAGGCACTCGACGTCAACAAGGAGGACCCGAAACTCCGTGACCGCTACGGCCGTGGCTCGGCGGGCAAGCAGGGCGACGGAGCCCAAAAGTTGCTCGACCACTTTCTTGTGGCGCGGCGGTTGATCCAGTCGGGCGTCCGGTGCGTGACGTTGGCGTTCAGTCGTTGGGATTGGCACGGCGGCAACTTCAACCGCGGCCGGCAGGACTTCCCAATGCTCGACCAAGGCGTCAGCGCGTTGATCGAAGACCTACAGCACCGCGACATGCTTGACGATGTAACGGTCGTCGTCTGGGGAGAATTCGGACGCACGCCGAAGGTCAACAAAAACGCCGGCCGCGACCACTGGCCGCGAGTCAGTTGTGCCCTGATGGCCGGTGGCGGCATGCGGACTGGCCAGGTCATTGGAGCGACGAACCGGCTGGGCGAGTACGCGAAGGATCGACCAGTGCACTTTCCGGACGTCTTTGCGACGATGTACAAGAACATGGGCATCGACGTCGGTCACCTGACGGTCAATGACCTGCAAGGCCGACCAAGGTACCTCGTTGACAACGACCGCTACGGCGTGATGCAGGAACTCGTCTGAGTGCGCTACAGACCCAGTGGACCGTCCAGGCCGAATTGGCACGTACCTGAATTCGTCCGAAATTGGGACTGGCTATTCACGAGAAGGCCCAAAATCGACTCCCGGACGCGTAGGGCCAAAAAACTCCGCCGACCGGTAAATGCAGGAGAATCTTGCACTTCCGAAATCTGAAACATCCTAATCTCAGCCGATTGATTCTTCGCCAAGTTGTCCCAATGCTGTGCGGTTTCTGCTCACGATCAGCATCCGGTGAACGATGGACTTCACTCTATATCCCTGGCAGCTCTATTTCCTCATTTTGGCGGGTTGGGTCAATCGGCAGCAGCAATTCGTGATCGACTACCTCCGCACTGAAAACCAGGCGCTCAAGGAACAGTTCGGGAGAAAACGGATTTTGCTCAACGACGATCAGCGACGACGATTGGCGATCAAAGGCAAGATCCTGGGCCGGAAAATGCTTGAAGAAATCGGCACACTGTTCACGCCCGACACAATTCTGCGATGGCACCGGCATCTTGTGGCGAAGAAATGGGATTACTCAAATCGCCAGAAGAATAGACTGGGCCGCCCTCGTGTACGACAGGTGATTGTGGATCTGGTGCTGCGATTCGCTAAGGAGAATCCGACGTGGGGTTTCGATCGAATCCAAGGGGCTTTGGCCAACGTCGGTTATCACATCAGCGACACAACGGTCGGCAACATCCTCAAACAGCATGGCATTGAGCCGGCCGGTGATCGGCAGAGACAGACGACTTGGACCACATTTCTCAAATCCCATTGGGACGTGCTGGCCGCAATTGACTTCACCACCATTGAAGTCTGGACCAAGGGCGGATTGGTCACGTATTACGTGCTCTTCGTGATGGAACTGAGGTCGCGTCGCGTTCAGTTTGCTGGCTGCACAACGAATCCTGACGAGGCCTGGATGAAGCAGATCGCCAGAAATCTCACCGATCCTGACGATGGCTTTCTCAACGGAAAGCGTTACCTGATCATGGACCGGGATACCAAGTTCTGTGAGGCATTTCGTGAGATTCTGGAGGACGAAGACGTGAAGCCGTTACGCCTCCCACCACGGAGTCCCAATTTGAACGGCAATCTTGAACGGTTTTTCCGGAGTCTCAAAGCCGAGAGTCTTTCGAGGATCATCTTCTTCGGCGAGAAGTCACTGCGCCGCGCTGTCACTTCGTATCTCTTACATTTTCATGCCGAGAGAAATCATCAGGGACTTGACAATCAGATTATTGAGCTGGGTGATGAAGTTGGCAGCATTGCTGGCAAGATCGAGTGCCGTGAACGGCTCGGAGGGTCAATGAGGTCTCAGACCTTGGTGTTCTATCAAGCCTATGCCGTCATTCGCTCCGCAACCAAAGCCGCCAGTGTCACTTCGGTCCCTGCCAGCCCTAGTGAATAGAACAATGTGATCTCTTCATCGACTCGCGCGCTCGTCGTGGAGCCTGCTACGAATGGCGACAGTTCTTGTAGGCGATCGTGTAGAGGGCTTGCCGCAGTGATAAACTGATCGCCGCATTTCTCCACTTGCGCCATCGTATCGGTTACCAACAGCGCTGACCGCTCGGCCACACTGAGGTCGAGTTCCTGGTTGTTTTTGAATTTCGGGCCGATGTTGTTTATGTGCACTCCCGGCTTGAGCCAGTCGGCCTGAATCACCGGGGTTGGGCTAACCGTAGCACTGATCAGCACGTCCGCTCCTTCAACCGTTTCACGTGTTGAGATGGCTGCCTGTACGTGTTGACCCAGCTCGCTGCTCATTTGCTCGGCAAACTCACCGCAGCGCTGTGAGTTGCGACTGAATACTCTGATCTGATCGAATTGTCGCACCGTCGCAGCCGCCAGTAATTGCGTTCTCCCTTGCGGTCCGGTGCCGATCAGTCCCAGTACTTTTGAATCAGAACTCGACAGATATTTGATAGCCACGCCACCGATGGCACCGGTCCGAATCGGGCCCAGTTGAGTTCCCGCGACCAGCGCCTTGATGGCCCCGGTGTTGCCGGAGAAAACGGCCACCAATTCGTCGCGTTCCGGCGATTTGAAATGCTTCATATCATAGGCCCGAAAGCCAACCAGCGATTTTTCGCCGGTCGAGCCCCCGACGGTAAATACGAATTTGCCGGCTTCCGCCAGGTCGGTATCGGAACGTGCCGGTGCGACCAACGTCCCGGCGGCATGCAACCGGAATGCCTCTTCCATGCAAGTCACCGCTTGCGGCATGCTTAGGTGTCTGGCAATGTCATCGTCGGTAATCAATAGATAACTCATTCGGCAGTCCTTCGGATGATCGAAAACTAGATTATGAAATAGACACTTCGATGTGGTGTCGATTGAGTCTTTGACGTCACTTGAGAATCGTTGGTTGCAGTCCTGGAATATCAGGGTCCGCCGGAAAATACGGTCGGCTGAGCTTTTTGAAGTCGACATGCTTTAGCGTCGCAGGTGTCGGGCCGGGAGTGTCGAGTACGATCGTTGCTTTGGCAATCGCACCGTAGGCAAGGCGGTAGTTCATCGGATTCTTGGCGACGATGAACTTTGCTTTCGATGGTTCCAGTCCAACCGCGCGAATCTGCTCGTCAGCCCAATCGTAGGTGGCCCGACTCATGATGATGACGCGCACGCGGTGCGTGTTGGTCCTGAGTGGTTCATCGGACTGTCGGCCGCGATCTGCGTTTTCGGGACTTAGAGAATTCAACCTGTGATTGCGCGCCGAGTCGATGCTGAACACGGCCGTTGGCCCCATGCGATCGTGATGACCATCCCATTGACCACCCGTGTAGACGAACCTGCCATCGCTCAGTTGTTCCACTTTGCCGGTGAATGTGCGACTTGTACCCCACCGTGGATCAAGCTTATGGCCGATTGTGATTGATAGCTCCGCTCCTTCGCCCGCGTCATGGCACGCCTTTGCTGCTTCGGGATCAACGACCGGTACGACTGACGGCACGTCGACTCCGCTATCGATGAGCGCCGACAATGTCGCGATGCTGTCGCCGGCAGCTCCACCGCCACAACAATCAGCGGCTTCGACCAGGATCACAGGGCCGCCGTCGAATCGCATGCCTTTCGCAATTGCTTCTACGGGCGCGAAGCTCTCTGGCTCAAGATCATGTCGTCGGTCCCAGTAACGCCGAGCGATATCGCCGGCAAAGCTCTCTGCCAGCCTCGGATTGTTGTCGGTCACGACAAGCCCTCCGCTACCCATATTTTCGCAGTCCATGTAAGGATGCACCAGAAACAAACTTGTCGAAAGCACGCCGTCCTGCTGCTCAAGCGATTTCGTATATCTCATTAACTCAGCAAACGGATCGTTGTTGTTCGTCGAGCCGTTGATAGCGCTGGTGATCACCGGGACTTTGCCCATTGCCATTGTGGGTCGGCACCTGCCGGCAAGCGTATCGAGCAGCAATCGAGCGGCACGCTGGCCCGTACCGTATTGATCGCGATGTGGATACGTCTCCCACGCGAGAAGTGCGTCAGCATGCCTCACCATCTCATCCGTGACGTGCGCGTGTAGGTCCAGCGTTGCCACAACAGGAATACTAGGTCCGACCAGATCGCGCGCCGCGTGGATCAAGTCGCCTTCGGGATCATCGAGTCCTTCGACAAGAGCCGAACCGTGGAGCGGCAACAACACTCCATCAACTGGTAGCGCTCGTTCCAGTCTCTCGAACCACTCCCTTCGTAGTTGGTGATAGCACTCGCTCGTGATCGGTCCGGCCGAGCACGCCGACGCAAAGATCAACGGCACCGGATCTGCGCCTCCTTCGCGGAGGCCGTTCAGCATACCACCGACAACACTCGTGGTCGGCTGCAGAACTTCCTCGTCGCGAAATAACTCGCAGGCTTCATAGATTGACAGATCGATTGGTAAGCCGCCGAGATGATTGCACTCGGTCAGGATTCCGCCGATGGCGATTTGAATCGCTGCATTCGTCGTGCCTCTGGTCATTATTGATCTCGTACTACTATTTCGCGATGTTCTGGTCTGTTGTTCGCACTGCGGAACGGTAATTCTTACATTGCGGATTGATCGTTCGCGATACACGAAAGCTGTTGTCGGTTGGTTGTCATATCCAAATGCGACTGTGCCACAGGCTAGGTGAGGTAAGAACTTGACCCATTCCAACGACTTATTCCCGAAACCGCCAGAGCGTCTGGCATCGCTCAGTATTCGAAATGCCTTCACATTCGTCGGCCCCGGCTTGATCATCGCGTCGGTAACGATTGGCAGCGGCGAGTTAGTGTGGGCCTCACGAAGCGGAGCCGTGTTCGGCTATCGGATGCTGTGGTGTTTCTTATTGGCGGGCGTGTTCAAAGCAGTTCAGGTCTACGTTGCGGCACGCCATCTGACGCTGACAGGCGAGCACCCAATGGTCAGTTGGAAGACGATCCCCGGTCCGCCGCTTTGGTTTCCGCTTTTGATCGCGGTGCCGACGCTGATGGTGATGCCGATTGCGTTTTCGGGCATCTCTGAGATTCTCGGCGGCTATCTTCGTGAGCTGACAGGCCTGTCGATGAGTGATAGCGCTGTCGGACCATTCGGCGGGTTTGAATTCTGGGAAAACTTCTGGGGGGGGAGCGTTCTTACAATTTGCTTTGTGTTGGCGATCAGTTCGACGCTCAAGACGTTGGAACGCGTCTCGGCAGTTGTACTCGGCCTGATCGTTGTTTGTGCGGCGATTTCTGTGGTCGCCTGTCAGCCGAGGTTTGTGGATTTTCTCTCCGGACTGCTCATTCCGATCGTGCCGGATTACGAGACCTGGGTCGTGGCAGATTACGCAGAGACCTTCGCCGGTCGCAGTCCATGGTTGGAAGTCGCTCTCTACCTGAGCGCTGTCGGCGGCGGGACGTTTGATTACGTCGGCTACATCGGAATGATCCGCGAAAAGAGGTGGGGGCTCGCCGGTGGCGAAGTGGCTTCCCGCGATCAACTCGAGCTTATCGATGACGACCAGATTGTCCGAGCTAAAATCTGGACGCGTGCGGCGATGCTCGACACGGGTATCTCGTTCACCAGCGTGATTATCGTGACGTTGTTATTCGCCGTACTCGGAGCGTTGCTACTACATACCGAACAGCGAATCCCTGACAACATGACACTGCTCTCCGAACAGGAGTCGTTCTTCACGCAACTTCATCCACAGTTTCTCTGGCTCTATCGTGGCGGAGTTTTTCTCGCTTTCATTGGCACGTTGTATGGCGCGTTCGAAATCTATCGCTGGACCGTAGTCGAAAGCGCCCGCGCCTTGCTGCCACGATGGACGAATGACAAACATGTGCCGACTTGGCGCAATCTAACCGTGGCGTACTGCTACGGCGGCGGCATCATCATGATTTGGTTACCCAAGCAAGTTGCCGGAGATGTGCTTAGCCGGATGACCTTCGGCGCTGTAGTCGGCGGCGCGACGTTGTGCGGATTGTGGTGTTTCGCCATGTTGTGGATTGATTACGTGCGATTGCCGCGAGTGCTAAGGATGAGCTGGCTATTGTGGGGGTCAACATTGATCGCCGGCATCGGGATGACCGCACTCGGCGGGCAAACCCTAATTGTCTATTTCTGAAAACACACTCTGACTAGAGGCATCCGTGAAAATCACCGAATACACCCTCCACCGACTCCACCTTCCATTGCGAGAGCCTATCGGCGATTCGCAGGTGCGGTTCGTCGATCATTGGATGACGGTTGTCGAGTTGCATACTGACGAAGGCCACTCGGGTGTTGGCTTTCAAATCCAACAGGGGATGCCGACCGCCAGCCTGGCTGATTTGAAGACGCAGTTCGAATATGGCGTGTGGCCGAGTCTGTTGGGTGGTTCGCCGATCGGATTGGCTCAGCGACTCACGCGGCCGCGCGGTGGCAATGTGGGCGGAGGCTACTTGACGCCACCGGTTGAAACCGCGCTTTGGGACTTGATCGGAAAGCAGCAACAACAGCCTCTCTATCAAGTATTGGGCGGCAACAGCCCCCGCGTGTCGGCATACGGCAGCACGTTGGACTTTCATCTCGACGATACCGAGTTTCGAGTCAAGCTCGAACGATGTTTTCAGCAGGGATTTACGGCAATCAAAACCAAAGTTGGCCATCCAGACATTGCCTGGGATCTGCGGCGACTTGCGATTCTCAAGGAAGTGATGGGCGACGATGTCCGCATTATGGTCGACGCTAACGAGGCGTGGACCGTCAAGGAAACGTTGATTCGTCTGAATACCTACCGCGACGCCGGCCACGAGATCTTTTGGATCGAAGACCCGATCACGCGCGACGATTACGAAGGCTATGCCCGGTTATGCGGCGAGCTTTCGTTCACGCGTGTGAATACCGGCGAATACCTTGGCTATTCAGGCAAACGGCGGTTGTTGGAGCACAATGCGGTCGATGTGTTGAACGTTCACGATTCTATTAGCACGACGAGGTCGGCGGCGTGGCTGGCCGCCGACCATGGCGTGCCCGTGTCGCTGGGGAATACCATCCTGGAACTAGGAGTTCATCTTGCGGCCAGCTTGCCCGAGTGCCTTTGCCTCGAATTCTCGGATCTCGTGTGGAATGAAATTGCCGTCGAGCCCGTTGGTTTCGAAGACGGCTTCGCGATCGCGCCCAATCGACCCGGGCACGGAATCGAACTTGATCGCGACAAACTCGCGTTCTATTCAGCGTAATCCCTTCCGTAGGGCCAAAAAACTCCGCCGACCGGTAAATGCAGGAGATTCTTGCACTTCCGAAATCTGAAACATCCTAATCTCAGCCGATTGATTCTTCGCCAATTTGTCCCGATGCTGTGTGGTTTCCGCCC
>CAUZVF010000127.1:0-8944 GCA_963582955.1 Planctomycetota bacterium | reverse complement strand
GTGATCCGGTCCTGCTTCCAGATTCCCTCGCCCGTCAACGCATCCATGCAGGCGACAACTGCCTCTTGAGTTGTCGCCTTTCCATCGCCGTGGATCAGTTGCACATACAGCCGATTTTCATGCACAACGGGTGTTGACGTCATTCCAAACGCAATTCGGAATCGTCCGTAACGATCCTGAAGATTGGCTTTCCATATTTCTTTGCCGTGCATGTCATAACAGGCGATGCTGCCGTTGGTCATCATCGACCAAACATGTTTCCCGTCGGTGGCCGGTGAAGGAGACGCTGCATTCCCTTCGTCACCGCGGACAATCTTGTCGCCACGGCCAACCGTTCGTCGCCATAACTGTTTGCCGGCTGTGTTCAGGCAAATCAGGACGAGGTCTTCTCCGTCGGTCGAGGTGACGAAAATTCGATCGTTCCAAATTACTGGAGTCGCACCGCCGGGACCGGGCAACTCGACCCGCCACGCAAGGTTTTTCTGTCGGCTCCATTCGGCCGGAATGTCCTTCTCCGTGGAAACCCCATTGCCCGTCGGACCGCGCCATGCCGGCCAATTTTCCGCCAAGGCTGTCGACAATGACTGGGATGTGAATGCCATGAGGAAACTGAGTATCCAGAGGTGTTTCGGGGCGATTTTCATTGACGGTATTCCTTGATTCGCGTCGGGAAATTGCGTGAATTGATCGTTGGCTTCAACAGACTTTCCGTTCGTGGAGATTTCTAATGGGCCTTGTCGGATCCGCTCGGCTCGGGCCAATTCAGATGCCGATGCAGAAACCGATAAGTCCCCTGGCCGTTGATGGTATGTGGGCCGTCGAAGAACTCGATTTCCGTTCGCTCACCAATACCAATCTGATTGTAATGCCGACGGACCTTCGCGAATTCCCACGCAACCCATTCGTCGGGAGCGACTCCGTCGTCGTGGCCACGTTCCACCATGAACGGCCGCGGGGTCATCAAGTTGGACAGTTCGGCGTAATTTGCGACATGCCCCATGTTCCATTCAAAGATCTCGTACTCGCCGGTGAAGATATAACTGTAGCGGTCTTCGTTCGTGGTAATTTTCAGCACCCATTCGTCGAAGTCGGCCGAGCAGATCGACAGTGCGTATTGCTTGACCATCGGCGGCACACGCACGGCCGTCTTGCCGCCGTATGACAATCCGTAAAAACCAATGCGTTTCGGATCAACGTTTGGTAATGACGAGAGCCATTCCAATGTGCGTTCGTGTTGCGGAATAATGTAGCTGTACAACGAACGTTTCATCGGATTCGATTTGCGTTGAATCGTGCGGAATCGGTCTTTCCCTCGATACGGGTTTTGGGGAGCGTAGGTGATGAAGCCGCGTTTCGCCAATTCCGCCGCGAATGCCTTGTAGTAGCGAAATCCGTTGCCGGTTGTCGTGATTGTGTCCATCGGCACGCCTTCCAATCCGTGCTGACACACAACGACGGGACGTTTCTCGCCTTCTTTCATTCCCCTTGGCAGCAGTAAAATCCCCGAGGCGATGACGTCGGGATAGACATCCATCACAACTTCATAACCTTCAAAAGCGGGCTCGTCGAGAACTTTGCGCGAGCGGACATTCAATGGCATCGTCGATTTCGGCAGCCGTCCAATCATTTCGTCGTATACGTGGTCGCGAAGTTGCCCGGTTGTCTGGTCCCATTTTTCGAGTGACGAGCGATCGGCCTTCGCCCACAGGCGGTCACGCACCTTCGCGCTGCGGCGTAGCAACGTCTGAGTAAATACCACCAATTCGTTGAATTGACGTTTCTGCCTTTGTTTGGTGTCGACCGTGCGGGCCACCTCAATTACCGCTGTGTTGGCGGGTTTGAGTTGAGACGCAACACCGAGACCGTTCCAGAATGCGGCCGATGCGGCCTCGGTTCCGCTCGATCCGTTGCCCTCACCACTCGACACGAACGTTAGTTTGTCGGGGGCCTTCAGTTTGTCGTAGTGCACCATCGCCCTGTCGTACTCGATGCGGACGGATGCCAGCGTGGCGGTTTCGATCCGTCCGGGGGCGGCTCCGGCACTGCGTCCCTTCTTGGGAGCCGGTGGTCCGTCGCTTTCCGGGACCGCACACGCTTCAATAACCAGCGGGCGCGGAGCGATCAGGCTCGCCAGTTCCGCGTCGCCGAATTCGGTCAGCAAGGCCCAGACATTCCGGTAGATGGGCTCTTCCCAAACTCCTTCACGCTGCTGGAAATATCCGCTGACCATGACCGCATCAATTCGTTGATCGGCCGCGCCGCTGTAAAGAGCCAACAGCCCGCCTTCGCCAACACCGCAAACTCCGATCGGCAGATCCGCGCCGTCGGCCTTGTTCATCTGAGAAAACAGGTCGACCGCCGCCAGTACCTTCTGAACTTCGTAACCGATCACATGCCGGCCCATCTCGAAGGCCATGCGATAAATGAACTCGCGGTGCGTTTGATTCGTGTACCGGACATACGGGCTGCCCGACAGCGTGTCGTCGCGGCTGATCAGCATGGGGATCAAGACCTGCGCGCCGTTTTCGGCGAGCCGTCGTGGAACCGCCGATCCGTCGGCACCCGGCGCAAGGCCGACGAACATTTCCGGAGTCCAATCGGCATCCGGCAGCGCGATCACGCGGGCAACCGGTTTGCCGGAAGGCTGCAGCAACAATCCTTCGGCCGTGATCCCATCGAGTACTTTCCACCGCACGGCGTGGACGTCGATTCCGTTGCCGCTCGCGACAATCGAATCTTGTTCCAGTGTCGCGAGTAACTCGATCCCGGAACTCGCGACGCGTTGGTCGACCGCGCCAATGATTGTCAGGAATCGTTGGCGATTGCCGCTGACACTCTTCGCGTGCGCGGCGTGGCTTCCGTAGTCGCGTTTCCAATTCGCGGCACGTCGGCCAACGGACGCTTTGGTTTCACGCAGAGCGAACTTGTTGATTCCGTCGACCATGACTTCGTCAAGTGGCTGGTCGATGGTCAGAGGCTTTGTGTTCGGCAGGGAAGAATCTTCGGCCTTTGATAACTGGCTTGTCACTGACAGCAGAATGAACAGTGTGGCGAAGAGAAATCGAGCAGGCATGGCGGTCTCCGTGGTGATGAGGCTCCGAAAGGCGAGTCGCCCGGATAACGTCCACCATTCAACTGATTTTCCATTCCCGCGGCAAGGAAGAGGTGACGAGTGCCCGCCCTACACTTGGTTGCGGCGCTGCCTCGGCAAGGGAACTGCGTATCCTGCTTCCCTGATAGCGACTGATCTTGAGAAGTGGGCAAGGGCAATCTACCATGAGTTGCTGGTCCGTTTCCCGAATCAGCCCTTCGAGGTTCCGATGGCATCGAAACAAAACATCCTTCTGATCGAGGATGATCGCGAGATTCAATCGACGTTAGTCCGAGTTTTGGAAGCAGCCGGTTACGACGTGATGGCCGCTTCGAATGGCGTGGAAGGCCGGCGACTGGCCGATTCCCAGAATCCCGACCTGGTGATCACCGACATGATGATGCCTAAAATGGGCGGCTTCCCGGTGCTGGAACACCTGAAGGGCCTGCCCAAGCCGCCGAAGGTGATCATGATCACGGCCAACGAGGGCGGTCGCCATAAAGCGTATGCCGAGATGCTCGGCGTTGACGACTATCTGAGGAAACCGTTTGACATGGGAGTCTTGATCGATGCCGTCAAACGAGCGTTGAAAGGTGACAAAGAGGGTAAGAAATAGCAGACCAGGTGCGATGAGCCGGCACCGCCAGCCGAGAGATCGGCGTGAAAGCAATTAACGACGGCCGCCCGTGTTGCGCTCGATCGATTGTGCCTTTTTAGAGAACAAACTGTCGACTCGGAAGTCAGACGCCTTATCGCCTCGGCCTTCGATACCAACTCCCGACCATTGGTCATCAACTTCGTCAGTTGGATCCCGGTAATCGTTCGGCCTTGGTTTGATGACGCGCAAAGTCTCGTGCGTCATTTGCTGGATCGGTTTCACCAGCATGCATCCGGATTGCAGAAAAATGACGGCAAGCAGAACGAACAGATACGAAACACGATATGACATGACATAATCCTCGGGCCGTTGCTAACTTTGCACACTCGATCTGGGCTCTGTTTGAAAACTTCGATTGGACGGCATCCGTCATTCCCGCGCAGGCGGAAATGACACGCGGCCGGAGTTTTCAAACAGAGCCTAGTGGTTTGTCAATTGCTTTGAAGTGTGGTTGTGAGAAGAATGGAAGTTCCGTTCGAGAACGACTTTCTCGCGAGATTTGAAGTGAATTGAGACGTGAGAGGGCCGGCAGTCTCGCAAATTCGATTCAGCGGGTCTAGCCCAAATTCCGATGTTGTTTTACTCAATTTCGCCCGAGAGGAATGCAGATTGAAGTTCCCTGAGCAACCACTCGACGTCTTGGTCGTGGCTCCGCATCCAGACGATGCCGAAATCGGGACGGGCGGCACGATTCTGCGTTGCCAGGCAGAAGGATTGCGTGTCGGTGTCATTGAATTGACCAATGGCGAACCAACTCCGCACGGAGACCCGGTGACTCGGGCCAACGAAACGCACGCGGCGACCGAGATTCTGAAACTTGACTGGCGGGACAATCTGGGATTGCCAAATCGCAGCCTCGTCAACGATCTCGATGCCCGACGGGATTTGGCAACGGTGTTTCGTTTGACGCGGCCGAAAACGATTTTGGCCCCGTACTGGGAAGACGCTCATCCCGATCACGTGGCCGGCAGCCAATTGATCGACGCCGCCCGGTTTTGGTCGAAGTTGTCAAAATCCGACATGCCGGGCGATCCGTTTTGGCCGCCTCGGATCTTTTATTTCTGGAGTATCCACCTACGCATTCATCCAAAGCCCGCATTCGTCTTCGACATCAGTGACGTGATCGAGCAAAAGATGGATTCGATTCGCTGCTACGAAAGTCAGTTCGTGACAGGCCGATCGGTCGAACATCCCACAATCCTCGACGACATCCGCGACCGAGCCCGTTATTGGGGATGGACCATCGGAACAGCCTACGGCGAACCGTTCGCCAGTCGCGAGGAAATCGGAATCTCCAGCTTCGAGGCCCTGGTGTAATGTCAGTTCGAGTGGAATTTTTCGGTCTGGCACGCAAGCAGGCCGGCGTCGAATTCCTGGATGTCGAAGCCGACGATCTGGGTACCGCGATATTGGTCACGGGCAAAAAACTGCCGCAATTGTCTGAAGCATGCTTCAACGGCAATCGAATGCGAAGCGGTTTCATCGTCAACGTAAATGGAAACGAATTTACGAACGATCCCATGCGACTGTTGAATTCCGGCGACAGTATCCTGATCCTCTCGGCCGACGCGGGCGGATAAGGGCAATACGTTGAACGAGCGTTTGATGTCGCTGAGTTCGCAAGAATTCAGGACGGCTAGCCGGTTTGCGTGCCCGAATTCTTGCGAATCCGGCTACGGCATTCTGCTTCGTTAAATGCTATTTGCATTATCGGGGCAACGGAAGAAATCTATCCGCCTTGCATTTTTTCGAGGCGTGCCAGCGTGTCTTTGTAGTCATAATCGAGGACAAGAACTTCGCCGTAATAGTTTTCGGCATCTTCCTTCTTGTCGGCTTCTTCACACAGCACGCCAAGCCGGTAGTAGCAATCGAGATAAAGTTCCCGCTGATCTTGGGGATCGATCTTGTCCTTCGCTGCTTCAAACTGCCGTATGGCCAAAGCATTCTTGCCGACGTCGGTAAAACACCGGCCTAGCAAGAGTTGGGCTTCCGTACCGTGACGATGGTCTCGGCTCGCCTGCTGTAGCAGAGGGATTGCCTTTTCGAGCTTGCGAAATCTGCGAAAGAGTTTCCCAAGTTTTAACTTGAGGGCGAGGTCGGTTGGATATCTCTCAATACGTTTGCGTAAGACCTCGAGTTCTCGTTTGGCAACTCTCGTTTCGAAGCCCGTCTTCTTTTTCTTGGCCTCTTCGTCGCCAGGATTCTCGCTCAACGCTTGTTTCGCCACATCCAGTTGCTGACGCATCAATTCGATGTCGACGTCTTCGATTTGCTCTTGAATATCCTGGTCGTTGTTCGACAGTTTCAAAGCCTCTTCGAATGCCTCTTTGGCACTTTCCAATTTGCCGTTGCGTTTCAAAAAATCGCCCAGCTTCAAAAAATTGTCTTTGGACGGATCCTTTCGGCAAGCGCGTTGCAAATCTGCTTCGTCGGACATTCCAGGACCATCAGCCTTTCCTTGAGCAGCCAAATTCAGCCGCTTAGCAATTTCGTGGTCGGCCATCGCGTCTTTGGTGCTGTCCGCGCCTTCATAGCCGCCGCGGTCGATGACTTTCATCGTGGACGTCGCCGTCGCCCGTTTGCGCGCCTCACCGTCCATCGGGTCGATCTTCACGATCCTCATCCAGCAAGCCGACGCACTATCATACTCGCCCCGTTCCTCATAAAGTTCCGCTAACGTCTGCAAAAATGTCTTGCTGTTCGGATCAGCCTTCACTGCCCCTTCATAGCCAAAAATGGCGATCTTGAAAAAATCCTGAGCGGGATCGTCGTTGGTCTCCGTCTTCAGCGCGTCTCCCTGTCTCTTGCTAGCATCTCCCACATCCGCGTTTAATTGGGCGTCCCAAGGGTTGACGGTCAAACCTTCCTCGGCCACTTTGTCCAACGTGGCCCAATCCTTCGTCAGCCGGGCTTTGGAAATCCTTGTTTTGACGCCCATCAGTTTCATGCCGGCCATCCTGGCTCCGGTCTTGTTGTTCCCGTACTTCTTGACTTCAACGCCACGCAACGTCTGCCGGAACATCAAGTTGATTGGATCGAACGTTACCGATTGGCCAAACATCTTGATGGCGTAATCCCAGTTTTCCTTGCTCATCGCTTCGGTGCCTCGTTTGAAGCACTCGGCGGCAAGTTTCTTCTTTTGGTCGGCGCTCATTGAATTCTCATCGTCTTCGTCTTCGTCGGGGGCAACTCGGTGGCCATTGGGATGTGCTCGGCAGAACTGTCCCTGACAACGTCAGATTGTTGTCGGCTGCAGCAATGCGATCAGGCAGCCTCTTGCCGTGTCTCGTGCGCGACCTCTTGGCTGGCAACCTTAATCTATCACAACGGCCCAAGGCTTACCAGAAGATGCTTGCATCCATCGCAGGTGCTCCTCAGAATGGCTGCGGTTTGAATAATTCCGCGCGCCAGCCGTAAAAAACATCTCAGGAGCCAACACCATGAACCGATTATTGTTTGCCGTCTTGATGCTGCCTGGCTTGATCGCACCCCAGTCAACAAACGCCGATGACAAGGCTGATGATAAGAAAATTGACCCTCACAAATATGCTTTCATCAAGCTGGCCGACGTTGACGAAGACTTTGCGTTTCAGGGTGAATACACCGGAACGATCACCGAAGACGGCGAAAAGCTAAAGATGGGCGTTCAAGTCATTGCCCAAGGCGGCGGAAAATTCGAAGGAGTCGGATATCCAGGCGGCTTGCCGGGCGACGGCTGGACCAAGAAAGAAAAATTTCGTGGCAAAGGCGGATTGAACGCCGATGCAAGCAAGAAAACCGTCGTCCTCACCAGCGAAAAAGGCACGGCCACGATCGTCGACGGGACGCTGACAATCAAGAATCCCGACGGACAACAACTCGGTGTTCTGAAACGGGTTATCCGCAAGAGTCCCACGCAGGGGCTGAAACCTCCGTCAGGAGCCGTCGTGCTGTTCGACGGCAGCTCGCCCGATAACTTCCAGAACGGACGCCTGTCGGACGACGGATTTCTGATGCAGGGCGTGACCAGCAAGCGGAACTTTCAGAGCTTCACGTATCACATGGAGTTTCTATTGTCTTACATGCCGTACGCGCGCGGCCAAGGACGCAGCAATAGCGGCTGTTATTTTCAAGGCCGCTATGAAGTGCAGATTCTCGATTCTTTTGGATTGGAAGGAAAGAACAACGAATGCGGCGGCATTTACACGATTCGCGACGCATCGGTCAACATGTGCTTTCCGCCGCTGTCGTGGCAGACATACGACGTCGACTACACTGCGGCAAGATTTGATGAGCAGGGCAAGAAGCTCGAAGATGCCGTGGTGACAATCCGTCACAACGGAGTTGTTGTCCAATCCAACGTCAAGCTGACTCACGCGACAAGAGGGTCACCGTTGAAGGAAGGACCGACCGCGGGGCCAATCTATCTGCAAAATCACAACAACCCGATCCGGTATCGCAACATTTGGCTAGTCGAGCGGACCGCAAGAGGCAAACCCGATGAAAAAGGATTTGTTTCGTTATTTGACGGCAAGACGCTGAGCGGCTGGCATAAGAATCCTCAGAAGATTGGCCATGGAACGGGCGGACGATGGACGGCCGAAGACGGAGCGATCGTCGGTGAGCAAGATCCTCCGGGGAGTGGCAACGGCGGCATTCTGCTGACGGACGAGAAATTCGGCAACTTCGAATTGCTGATCGACATGAAACCCGATTGGGGAGTGTGCAGCGGTTTGTTCGTCCGCAGCAACGATCGCGGCCAGTGCATCCAAATGATGGTCGATTACCACGACAACGGAAACGTCGGTCACATCTATGGAGAAGGTACCGGCGGCTTCAACACTCGGACTTTCGACATCATGGGCGTCTACAAAGACGACGACAAGAAACAACTGGCCGCACTGACGACTCAGCCCGCCAAGACCAAGCCGCCCAAAGCATTTTCGATTTCCGGAGCCGATTGGGTCAAACTCTGGAAAGTTAATGACTGGAACACGGCTCGCGTCCGAGTGGAAGGCAATCCGGCTAAAGTAACGACGTGGCTGAACGGTGTGAAAGTCAACGAGTTCGATGGCTCGACGTTCGTGCAAGACCGCTACGACAAGAAGAAGGTTGCCGAAATCACCGGTGTCCCCGGCAGCATCGCCGTACAGGTTCACGGAGGCAAAGGTTGGCCAAACGGAGCGAAATGCCGATGGCGGAACATCAAGATCAAA
>CAUZVF010000126.1:0-8959 GCA_963582955.1 Planctomycetota bacterium | reverse complement strand
TGAAAATTCGTTCGGAAACGAAGTTCGGATTCCGTCGACGGAATTGCCATTCGCAATGGGTTGGCTGAAATCGGGCACCGAGGGTTTCGGGACGGCTTGGTTCGCCCGTTCGATCCTGGCCTGCTTTTGGTCGCGAGCAACATTCTGCGCGTGATCCGAAATGCTGCCCCGCACAGCGACGGTTCCGCCATTGGGAACTGACCACGACGTTTGGCCGGTGGCTTGCGGAGTCACACTGACCTGCTGCCATTCTTGTCCGCCGGTTTGCACATACTCCAATCGCAACTTGCTCGGATCGAGATACGAATCGCTGGCGTTCCATGTTAGTTGCACGCGGCCCGGAGCAATCTGCCGAACGGTAATTTTGAAACGCGGCGGCGCTGTGTCAACGATTACTTTCAGCCCCGGCTCGATCACGTTGCCTTCGGGATGCAACCGGCCTTGTCCGTCCAAAGTTCGGACGGCAAACCAGTATTCTCCGTCTTGAGGAGCGGTAAATTCGAATTTCCCATTATCCGGAGTGACCGATTGGACCTGTTGCCATTGCGTTCCCTGGTTCGTTGACACATACAGCCGGATTTCACGGGCATTCAGCCGGCGCATTTCTGCCTTGTCGAAACGATAAGGAATCCGAAACCGAGTTTTGTTGGTGTGAACGACGCGATTCGGTATCGGAGCGGCTTCGCAATTCGCGGAAAGAAACGCCGCCGCCAGAACGGGAATCACTAACGGGAAAATGTGTCTCATTTCAGTCTCCCACCACGAAAACTGCCGGAAATTCACTACGTTGTCGCAATGTGGCTTGCGAAACGGTCCCGACAGACGTGGGGCGTCCGATGTGGATACACCAATACTTATTGGTCGATATCGGCAACTGGGAAGAAAAGACTTGAAACGAAAGTCGTTGCTGTACCGATTGTTCGGAATATGGCGGGCCATGTTGTCTTGTCCGCCCGCGGTCGCGACAAGTACGCGAATTAGCAATTCGAACGGGACATTTCAAAATGGCTGTGCCATGATCGACCGCGCCAAACCCACTGCAGGTCGGTCAGCGGGACATTTCAGCCCGCGTGTCACGAACCAATTGCGTGTATTGCTCGGCCAGCGTTTGAATCCGGGCGAAATTCTCGGATTGCACGGCGTCTTTTTCGACCAGCGCGCTTCCCAATCCAACCGCGCAAGCTCCCGCTTTCAGGAAGGATGGCAGAGTCTCGAGATTCACGCCTCCAGTCGGCAGCAATCGAATGTGCGGCAGCGGTCCGTGCAACGCCTTCAGATACGCGGGCCCGCCAACATCGGCCGGGAATACCTTGACGATGTCGGCGCCAGCTTCCCAAGCCGTCAAGACTTCGGTCGGAGTGAAAGCTCCTGGCAAGATTGCCTTGCTATACCGATTGCACAATTGAATCACATCGGTGTTGACGGTCGGAGACACGATAAACTCGGCTCCCGCTAGGATCGCGGCTCTGGCACTTTCGGCGTCCAGAACGGTGCCGGCCCCCAAGACAATCTTGTCTCCGATTGCCTTGTTGACGTCGGAGATAATTTCAAGCACGCCGGGAACCGTGAATGTCACCTCGATCACATCAATTCCGCCGTCGAGCAGCGCCTTGGCCACATCGACGAGCTGCTCGCCCGACGAAGCCCGAAGGATGGCAACAATTCCGCCGTCAAGCACTCGCTGGACGTTTTCGATTCGGCTCGATGGCATGCGTCTTCAAGACCGTGCAGAGTAGTTTTCGGCGAATTCCAGCACCCACAGATCGATCAACTCCTTGAAAGAATCAACGTCGACCTGTCGGAGAAACTGATAATGGCTGCGCGTCAATATCTCCTTATTGCGGATCGTCCCCTTGGCCGTCAATTCAATAATTTGCGACGAACCAAACGGTTTGACGACCATTTCAAGACGGCTGTAAAAATTGTCGGCCTTGCCGGAATCCGACAGACCAATGTCATCACGATTGATCTTCGCCCCCCAACCGTCTTCACGCACAATCGTCTGAAATTGGAAACCTAGGAAATGGTCACCAAGTCGTTCAAGGCAGTTGTCGATATGTTCAGATATCTCAAGCCGGCATTGGGAATGCAGGTTCCTAAGATCCTCCTCGGTCATGGCTTTGTCGGCATCTTCGCGCGCTTGCGCGTTGCGAAGATGCTGCCCACGTTCGATTGCCCGCGTTAAACGCTTGTCAAAATCCATCAGATCTCACCTGCTGCCATCATTTGGTCATTGCCGCCGCTTTGATTCTAAGTAGCGGAACACTGACCTTCAACGAACGCCTGGAATTGAAAATCATACAACGCAGGTCGGCGTTCCTGAACGATGGCCACTTGACATCTCAATTGTCCTTGAATCATCGTAAGTGCCTATTTGAGAAACAGTTTCAGCCGTCGTGCCACGGTTCGCCTTAAGGTCGCTATCGAAGAATTCTTGAGTTCTCTTATATTCGGACCAAATGCTGCATGAAAGCCGTCAACACGGCCAACACTTTTGTCCATACAGTCAAATCGCCAGCGGTTGCGGAGCCATTTTGTCATGCGCGTTGGGCACTACGAAAACAACACATATTGGCAACTTGAACCAGACATTTCAAAATGGCTGTGTCATAATGTCGGGAAGCGGGGCTTACTTTAACACTTGATCCAAATCATGCTAATCTGAGGAATGAGACAAGGTCGTCATCGTGAACGGTTTTGAGAATTCAATAAGTTGGAGAATCCTTAAATGGTCGGCTGTTGAGTTGATCCTGTTAGTTCTGTCAGTTTCCATTCTATTTTGGTTGATCATTCGGGTCAGGTCATGGTTTCGCGAAGATGACGATGTTGACGAGATGAATCATGAAATGCTGTTGCAATTCCGAGATTTACGTCGTCAGGGTGAGCTTAGCGACGAAGAATACCGATCCATCAAAGGTCAACTTACGGAACGTGACAAGGCCAAGACCGTTTCACAGCCTACTGAGGATCCACCGACTGAATAAGAGAGCATGGACGCTGACCAACCCGCAATCGGCCGGCTTCGTCCGCCGGTTGCAACAGGACAAGGTCATTCGAGATCGAAATTGTTTTTGCGTAGACGCACTTCGGCTCGTCCTCAAGAATTCGAATCACCTTGCCTCAAACTGTCTGTGATGTACTTGAACAAGATTGGCAGCGTTGAAGGAAAAATATGCCCTCCAGTAACGATTTCGGCTCCGCGAAGCGTGGTCCTACGGGAAAAAAGAACGCAAACTGTTCATTCTGTCGCAAGAGCTACCGCGAAGTCGGTCCGCTCGTCGAAGGCCCCGACGATGTTTATGTTTGCGGCGAGTGTATCGAACTGTGCCAGTCGATCCTCGATCAGGAACGCCGACGCCGCGGCGATTCGAAAAAGCTCTTCACGAACGTGCCGACGCCGCGCGAGATTGTCGAACACCTGGACCAATACGTCATCGGGCAAACTCACACCAAACGCGTCCTCGCCGTTGCCGTGCACAATCACTACAAACGGTTGATGCACGCCGACTCATCGGAAAACAGCGACATCGAGATCGAGAAATCGAACATCATGCTGATCGGCCCGACGGGCTGCGGCAAGACGTTGCTCGCACGCACGCTGGCCCGCTACTTGCAAGTGCCTTTCGCAATCGGTGATGCCACGACATTAACCGAAGCCGGCTATGTCGGCGAAGACGTTGAAAACCTGTTGCTCAAACTGCTGCATTCGTCCGACTTTGATGTCGACACGGCCCAACGCGGCATCTTGTTCATCGACGAGATCGACAAGATCGGAAAAACGAGCAACAACGTTTCCATCACGCGAGACGTGTCGGGCGAAGGCGTGCAACAGGCGCTGCTGAAAATGTTGGAAGGCACTGTCGCCAACGTTCCACCTCAAGGCGGCCGCAAGCATCCCGAGCAGCAGTACATTCAACTCGACACGACGAATATCCTGTTTATCTGCGGCGGGACATTTGTTGGTCTGGAAGAGATCATCTCGAAACGGCTCGGCAAAAAGAGCATTGGCTTCGGACAGATCGTCGACAACGGAGACGAGCTGCAAGATTTCCTGGCCGAGTCTACCGTCGATGACATTCTTGAATACGGCCTGATTCCCGAGCTTGTGGGCCGGTTGCCGGTACTCAGCAGCTTAACGCATCTGAAAGAAGACGACCTGTGCCGGATCATGGTCGAACCCAAGAATTCGCTCGTCAAACAGTTCGAGATGTTCTTCAAGATGGAAGACGCCGAACTCGAAATCACCGAAGACGCGCTCCGCGAAATCGCCCGCATCGCGATCAAGAAGGAAACCGGAGCCCGTGGACTCCGCAGCGTGTTTGAAGACGCCATGTTCGAAATCCTGTTCGAGTTGCCAGACCAAGAATCGGGACGGACCTACGTGCTGACTCCGGAAATCGTCCGCGGCGATGACAGCATGTTCCCACGCGACGATTCCGCCGCGGCGTAGTCCGCTCGCGCCGAAATGCAAACACAAGCACCCGACACCACATTGGTGGCGGGTGCTTTGTTTTTGCGGCCAACGTTTTGAGATTATTTTTCCCAGATCTTGATTTGCACGAGTCCCTCGGAATTGGCGGCGGCGCGGTACATTCCCGGGGTTGTGAATTCGCTGACGATCCGCCCGTTGTGATCGATGGCGATGATGCCTCCGTCGCCCTTTCGCAGTTTCTTGTGAAGAACCAAACGGGCCGCTTCGGCCAACGTCATTCCGCCGTGTTCCATCAACACCGAGATTTGAAAAGTCGCGGCGTTGCGGATGAATTCTTCACCGATTCCCGATGCCGAAACACCACACGTCTTATTGTTGGCGTACGTACCGGCCGAAATGATAGGAGAATCGCCGATGCGCCCGTGCTTCTTGTTTGTCCGTCCGCCGGTTGAAGTGCCGGCCGCGATGTTGCCGTGCGAATCGAGGACCACGCAGCCGACCGTTCCGTACTTCCAACGTGATCCCGAATTCAGTCGTAGTCCGGTTTTCGTCTTTTCGCGATCGATGGCCTTGCGGAGTTGCTTGCGTCTCCGTTCGGTCGAGAAATAATCTTGCTCGACCTGTTCGACTTTCATTTCGGCGGCGAACCGGTCGGCTCCGCGACCACCGAGCAGGACGTGTTTTGTCTTCGTCATCACCAAACGAGCCAGACCGATGGGGTTCTTAACCGTGCGTACTCCCGCCACGGCACCGCAGGCCAACGTGCGGCCGTCCATGATCGAAGCGTCCAATTCGTGTTCGCCGTCGTGGTTAAAGACAGCTCCACGGCCCGCGTTGAACAGCGGATCGTCTTCGAGATTTCGGATCACGGCTTCGACAGCATCGAGACTTGTTCCGCCGTTATTCAGCAGTTTCGTGCCGATTGTCAGAGCCTGCTGCAATTCTTTCTTGTAGGACTCGATCAGTGCCTCATCCGTGTCTTTCGGAATGGCTCCGGCACCGCCATGCACAATGATGGCCCATTTGATTTGTTTTGCTTGTTTCGCAAAATCCTTCAGTTGAAACGTCGCTCCGCGCGCGAACGACCGCACCTTCATTGGCTCACCGACCTTCGGAGCCGTGATGACCAACACATGCGATTTGCCGAGGACTTCGATTTCCTCGTCTTGCACCAGAATCGCTGTCCCCTCGTCGATCCCAATGCCGATCCGGCCCGGATGTTGCCGGACAGCAGAAATCGACCGGTTGATTCGATTGCGCGCCAAGAAATGTTGGTCGATGATCGTCCCGGGTAGTAAATCGAAACCTGTTCCGATCGACGGTTTGTTCTTACCACTGCGGATCATGACGCGTGATTGAATCGCCGCGCCGGCAGAAGTTCCGCCAATGATTCCGCCCCGGTCGAGCAGTGCGTGTAACTCTGTCTCGACAGCCGTGCCCACGTAAGCTTCAGCAATCCGTGACTGAGAACCTCCGCTGAACCATACGGCCGTTGCGTCGCGAATCGGTGCGGCGAATTCTTGGCTGTTTGCTTCGTCTCGACTGCGAGTGTGCAGCAATGTTACATTTCCGATGCCGCGGGCTTGCCAACTTTGAATGACACGTTTGCTGCTCGGCAACGATTCGTTGCGTGACGCCGTGGGGATCACGACAAGTTTGCCATCGTTGGCGCCGGCGAGACTCACGAATCTCTGAATGATCTCATTCGGAAGCGCACCGCCGCCGCAGATCATCAGGTGCCGGGAGTTTCGTTTTTCGCCGGCACCTGCCGTGTCCAACCCGACAAGTAACATCGCGACGATTAGCGCCGTGATTCGCAGCCGCGTGCGTGATTTGATTCGGTTTCGTGTCATGCTTCAAACGATCATTCATCAATGGGTGGAAACGGAAACAACTTCGATTGAATACGAGCTTGTCGCATAATGCTCGAAATCCGTGCGACGACAGTGGGATTCGTCGACGCAACGTCATGCTGTTCGCCGGGGTCTTTTTTGAGATCGTACAATTCGATCTTTAATGGATTCTTGTTGTTCTTCCTCAGCATTTTTTGACGTGTACCTTTCCAGTTGCCCAGGCGCACGGCTTGTTGGCCACCGTAAGAGCGGAACTCCCAATACAAGTATTCGTGTTTCGTTTGGTCCTTGATTTTTCCAAAAAGTGTTGGAGCGAGGCTGATCCCATCGATGTTGTCCGGAGTCTTCGTGCCGGTGACCTCGGCGATTGTTGGCATGATGTCCCAGAACGCCGAGATGTGATCGCTGACGCTGCCGGGTTTGATCTTGCCCGGCCAGCGTGCGACGAGTGGAATTCGAATGCCGCCCTCGTACAAACTGCCCTTCAAACCACGGAATCGGCCGGCTGATTTGAAGAAGTCAGAATCCGAACCGCCCAACCGATTGAAAGTTGGGCCGTTGTCGGAACTGAACAGGATCAGCGTGTTGTCGTCGAGTCCTAGTTTCTCGACAAGCGTCATGATCTTGCCGATGTCGCGGTCCATGTGGCTGACCATCGCCGCATAACCGGCTCGCGGAAACGGATGCTTCAAGTAACCGCGATGCACATGGTCTTCTTCGGGAATCTTGCCCTTGTATTGAGCCAGCGATTCTTCCGGTACTTGAATCGAGAGGTGCGGAATCGCAAACGGCATGTAGAGAAAAAACGGACGGTCCTTGTTGGCGTTGATGAATTCGAGTGCGACCTCGGTAAAGTTGTCTTGCGAGTAGGTCTTGCCATTCAGAGTGCGGTCGTTGCCCGGTAGTACTTCCTTCTTGTCGTTTCTCCACAGGAATTTCGGATAGTGATTGTGCGCATGCCGTTGGCAATTGAAGCCGTAAAATAAGTCGAATCCTTGTTTGTTGGGATCGCCAGTCGTTCCGAAATGTCCCAGTCCCCACTTGCCCATCGCCCCCGTGGCATAACCCTTCTGCTTCAGCATTTCCGCGATCGTCACTTCGCTATTGGGGATCGGATTCTGACCGGGAAACTCCCATCCAAACTTTCCCTTAAGATACTGCAGATGTTTCGGGTCGCCGTTGTTGCGGACGTAGGCGTGGCCGGGATGTTTCCCCGTCATCAAACAACAACGTGACGGAGCACAAACCGCGTTTCCCGAATAGTGATTCGTGAATCGAATTCCTTCGGCCGCGATACGATCGATATTGGGCGTCTTGATCCACTTTTGTCCGTAACATCCCAATTCGGCGTAGCCCAAATCATCGGCCAATAAATAGATGACGTTTGGCGGCCGCTTTGACTCGTCGGCGAAACCGGTACTGGCCGCGAAGACCAAGGCAAAAACACCAAGCCATTCGAATCCGAGTTTCATACGATTATTCCTCTTGTTGCGATTTCGTTGCATTGGACTGAACCATACCGTACACCCTCGAAGCTGACACAAGTTTTGCGTCAAACTTCAATCCAAGAATGTCGCCGGACTCGCAAGCGTTCGGGTTTTCGCGTCGTCCCGAAGTGTTGCCACTCCGGCTACACTGTAATTCGTAAGCTTGACAGAGCTCGATAACGTTCGCGGGCAAGAATGACACGTTTAACGGCCGTTTGCCTTCAGCGCTTCGCGGCTCGTTTTGCTTTTTCGTTTAATTCGACGGGCACTTTTCTTAACAGAGTGTCAACAACGTCGTCGGTTGTGATGCCTTCGCTATCGGCATGAAATGTCGTCAGCAGCCGGTGCCGCAAAATTGGATGGGCGATGGCACGGATGTCGTCAGTCGTGACATGGAACCGCCCTTCCAGAATCGCGCGTGCCTTGGCTCCGAGGATTAAGAATTGCCCGGCCCGCGGACCGGCTCCCCAGGAAAGGTACTGTTTCACGAAGTCTCTGGCGTCGGGTTCATTCGGGCGGGTCGCTCGCACAAGATCCCGTGCATAGACAAACACATGTTCGGCAACGGGAACTTTCCGCACCACTTGCTGCAACGCCAAAATCTGCCGGTCGGTCAGAGCCGGCACCAATTCTGGTTCGTCGCCGCCGGTTGTTTGCTTCAGAATCCTCAATTCCTCCGCCGCGTTGGGGTACTGGACGAGCGTGTTAAACATAAACCGGTCGAGTTGTGCTTCGGGCAACGGGTAGGTGCCTTCCTGCTCGATCGGGTTTTGCGTGGCCAACACGAAGAACGGCTGTGGCAGGCGGTACGTGCTGGAACCGACCGTGACATGACGTTCCTGCATGGCTTCCAGCAATGCGGCCTGAGTCTTTGGCGGTGTTCGGTTGATTTCGTCGGCCAACAAGATGTTGGTGAACAGCGGGCCCTGCATGAATTGAAACGTGCGTCGCCCCGTTTCCGGATCGTCCTGCAATACATCGGTACCGGTGATGTCGGAAGGCATCAGGTCGGGAGTGAACTGGATTCGTCGGAACGTCAATCGCAAGATACGGGCGATCGTGCTGACCAACAGCGTCTTGGCCAATCCCGGCACACCAACAAGCAAACAATGACCGCTGCTGAACATGGCAATCAAGATTTGGTCGACAACTTCTTGTTGGCCGATAATGACCTTGCCGATTTCCTC
>CAUZVF010000125.1:0-8965 GCA_963582955.1 Planctomycetota bacterium | reverse complement strand
TCGAACGGATATCCAACTCGACTCGCCACCTCCCGCGATAGATACCTGCCAGCCATTTTGCATCATACAGCTTGTGGTCCAATAACGTTGTCGCGATCGTCAGCTTCTCGCTGCGCTGACCGGGTTGGTCGTTGACGGAGTCAACAAGCCGCACGTCGATCGACTCAGGCATCTCGGCATACGTCGTCTTGTCCATCCAGTCGGGACGTTGCGGACGTTGCCATGTCGCGATGCACTGGCCTTTCACCAGCCGCCTGGCATCCACCGGCGAGTCGTCACGCAGATGATGATTCCGCATCACCACAGGCACGCCACGCGCTCGACACGCCGCCAACAGCCAGTACGTGCAGTAATAAGAATCGGCGACGAGAATATCTCCCGGCCGCAGCACATCGAGCAGTTTCCACAACAACGCCGTCTCACCGGTTTCTTGGCCACTGTAAGCCGCGAATTCGGCGTCGAGTTGCAAGCCAGTCCGCATGTCGATCAGCGTCACACCACGCAGGATCGGAAAGCCCAGGCCTTCTTTCTGCCGAGGATTCTGCGGACGGGCACCGACCGAAGGTTGGTCGCGCCTGATTTTCTTCGGTGTCCGCCGCCGTGACGGTGAAGCCGTCAACCATGATGAAGCGACCGCCGCCGTAGCTCGACGCAGGACCGATGCCAGCATCCGTGGGTACCTTGTCGGCACGTTTCGCCGCACGCGTCGCGATTTCGCGGCTGATTCGCCTGAGCACGTTGTGCGGAATCTTTTTCCTGGCCCGGCAATAAGCACCCGTGTTGGTGCTGTCGACCTTGCGTCCCAACGCCAGCCACAACGCCGCAATCCGCACGACCGCTGCGGCGCAACTGCGTTGTTCTTCTTTGAAGAAGACTTGCGAGAGCAATCCCCAGAGCGTGGCCGCGGGTGTGTAGACCGCGTCCTCGGTTTGTCCGAAGTCAACTTCTTCTTCGGCGAAGATTTTGCCAATGCGTTCCTCCGAGACGAGCGACGCAAAGGGTAATTCGTCGGAGTGCAGCAGTGAGCGATGCAGGATGGAAAACTGTGTTCGTGGTTGGCGGGCATTATTGTAAAGTGGCATCGACCTTCCCTGGTCCTTAGTCAATGCGCACACAGATCCAGCGAAGGTCTCGCCGGAGTGATCATAACGGCCAGTCGGTTTCGCCAAAACACGACTTCTCTCACTTCGGCAAAGTATGCCCTCAAGAAAGCACTCGTCGCCGTGTGCAGCATCACGCTGCGCAGAATTCAGTTAAAATGCCCGGCAGTGCCATTCGTCCCAGGAACCTCTTCTTCGTCGCCGTCCGCGCGCCCTTTGACCTTGCGCGTTTGCTGGAAAAGCACAACGTGGCAACCGGGAACCATGTCGCGAAAGTGCCGCAGTGCTGCGTCCGTGACGGAGTCCGCTCCGTGACGCAGGTCCAAGTGTTCGAGATAACGGAGTTTGGACAACTCCTCAATCCCACGATCCGTCAGCTTATTGCCGCGAATCTCAAGTCGCCGGAGTTTCCGCATCCGTGCGAGTTGTTTCGCACCCTCGTCCGTGATTTGGTCACCCCACACTTCCAGTTCTTCCAGGTTTTTGAGTGACGTCAGTCTGGCCAGAAAGGCATCCGAGACGCTGCCGCCCAAATCCAGCCGCCGAAGCGACGGCATCGTTAAGAACAACTCGGCCGACTCGTCGGAGCACTCAACGGCACCCACCTCAAGTTCCTCTAGCGAGGTCGCGTTCTCGAGGTTCTTGAGCCCCTCCTCGGTGATAAACGTGTTGATCAGCCTGAGTGTCTTCAGCCGCTTCATCCCCCTCAGATGCCGCAGCGCACGGTCGGTGAGAATTGCGGCGTCAGCGATATGACGTCTGATCCTAGGCCTGGACAACAGCGCTGCATGAGCCTGCCGTTCTGCGGGCGTCATTTCTCCCACCTTTTCAATCCGCCACGCCTCGCTTTCCTCGAACACAGTGAACATCAACTCCAGATGCTCCAATTGCTTCAGGCCGGCCAGGTGTACCATTTCCAAGGGAGTAAACTGCGAGTTTTCGATGCCAAGCCGCCGCAGGTTGCGGAGATTGTCGATGTGCCGGAACTGTTCTCCACGAAGGTCGGAACCGACGATCTCCAATTCTTCTAACGACGCCAGCCTTCCAATGTTCGGCCAGGCTTTGTCCGGCACAAACCAAAAACTCGCCTCGCGCACTGGTAGTGGTCTCGTACCATGCGTGACATTACTAAGGCTGTCGCCGAACTCGAAAGGTTTTTCAACGCGCACTGGTATGGGTCTTGGAACATGCGTGACATAAACGGTAACGCCCATCCGCCGCACCTCGCTCAGGATCTGTCTTTGCTGCGCGATTTCCAGGCTAGTGCCTTGATCTGAGGCAGTCGCATCAGACGTCGGTTGCGACCAACTCCTCACGATGGTAGGAGCGATCGCGGTGCAGACGAGCAGCAAGCCAAAAACGATGAGACCACCGCGCGTCAACCGGAGTCTCGGACGATCATCTGCACCGAGTAACCGCAACACGCGGCGTTTGAAATCGGACACGTTGGCTCCCGATGCGGCAAGAGCGGCCGCTCGATTGGCGATTTTTGTATCACGAAGCGCTGTCGAAAGCTCGGCCATGCGGACCAGTGCATCGGCATAGTTGGCTCGTCGCCAACCCGCGGCCAACACCATGTCGTCGGCCGCGTTCTCGCGTTCGATGCTGACTCGGCGACTGACGAACCACACTGCGGGATGAAAGAACAGCACCGCTTCGATCAGCCGCTGAAACAGATTCACAATCAAATCGAAACGGCAAATATGGGCTAACTCGTGCGTCACCAACGCCTGCAACTGGTCGGGCGATAGACCGCTCGCCAACGTTGCCGGCAAGAGGATCATCGGCTTGAAAATGCCCACGACAATGGGGATCGAAATCTGCTTGCAAAGCGCGACCGCCGGAGCGGCCTTCAGACCGATCTGCCTTGCCTGCCGCTTGATCATCGTCAGCAGTTCTTCACCTTTGAAGGGCACGGTTGCACGACGCAACTTGTGTCCGCCCCACAACCCACTCGCCAGACGAAGCATCATGAGCACGACACCGATGAAGTAGGCCACAGTCAAGTACGGTGCGACCGGATTTAGCCAGAACAGTAACTGGCTCGTTGCCGTCTCTGGTTTCGCTTCTAGCGCTGCAAAAATCTCGTTCGGTGCAAATGGGATGGCGGCTTCCGTCTCACCAGTCACGAATTCCACCGGGATCTCGTCTGGCATCGCGATGGCGCCGCCGTCAACGCTGCCCGGCTCGTTTGCCGGCAATGCAATCGACATGCGCGATCCGTCCAATTGGTTTGATTCGTTTTCAACGACAACCGCTGCTTGCCGCGAAACGTCAACCAATGCGAATGTCACAGGCAAACATGACACTAAAACCAACATTGCTGCCACGTTGACTACGTACCGCATCTGCGCCGACGCCCGCCTCAGCAACCAACCAACGACAACCACCAGCAGCGCTACCGCAACACCTTGCCAAAGAAAATGCAGCAAGGTCACCGCGAGCCGCAGCGAAAACGATTCATCAAGCCATGCGAACATCTGATTTCTCCAAAGTCGCCTTTCGCTCCGCGAAAGTGGTGTTGCGTTTCGCGCTGCTTTCGCGGAGCGAAAGGCGACTCTTGCATCACGTTTCCTTCAATTTCCGGTTGATAATCCGCCGCAGCTCTTTGAGTTCTTCATCATCGAGCCTTTTCACATCGAACAATTTCATCAGCACGGCGGCCGTCGATCCGTCGAAGACACGATCCAGCACGTCCCCCAAAACCCGCTCGGACACTTCGTCTTCGCTGATCCGCGGCGAGAACAGGTACATATTGCCTCGCCTTTTGCGTTGGAGATACTTCTTGCCGACCATCGTGTTGAGCGTGGTAATAACGGTCGTCTTCGCCAAATCCCGCCCCTTGTCGGCCAGCGCCTGCTGCACTTCGCGCGCCAGCAACGGCGACCGCTGCCACAGCAGCTTGAGCATCTGCAATTCCAATTCCGTCGGATACTTCGAAGCCGGCCGAGCCATCTGTTTCTCTCCAAGCAAGTCAGCGGAACTATACGTCTATTTCCATAGACGATACCCGCCGGCCGCATGGCTGTCAACAGCATTCATCGAGAAAACTCGACGATACAAGTCCACTCAGGAGCAGGCAGCGGGTGCCGTCGCGGCCGCCCTCGCCGAAGGCATGGACCCCGAAGCGGTGGGCGACGCCATCTCACCTGTTCGTGAAACTGTCAACACCTCACGCAATCCCAATCATGATGGCGAACATATGATCGATCTCTTTTGATTGGGAAATCAGCGACATCTGAATTCCGATCCGATTTCCGATCAAATTCACTGGTCCAAGCCCCGCAGCTTTGCAACCATTGTGATCGCCGCGCGCTGTCCGCAAGATGTGTGTCTTATGTTGCACCATCTGAATATTCCCGAGCGTTTCTCGGATTGGGTTTTGACACATCGTACACGTGTGTTGGGCGCCTATTTGATGATCACGGTCGTTGCGATGGCCGCGGCTTGGCGGGTGCCGATTCATGTGTCGTTGATCAAAGGACTGATGCCGGACGAGTCACAGTACCAAGCCTATCGGGAACGCGCCGAGATTCTGGGCGGTGACAGCGATGACCTGTTGTACGTGGCGACGCGTGAAGGCGATGCATTATTCACTGCGCCAGTCTTCAACGCGATCCGCGCGGCGGCCCGTGATCTCGAAAAACTCCCAGAGATCGATCGCGTGTTTTCAATCGCCGATGCGCCGCGGCTCGTTGCGAATGATGAAGCGTTACCATTCGAAAATGAAATGCGCCGTATCATCCGGCAACAATTGGAAAGCGGCCGGCTGCTGGATTTTCCTCATGATTCAATTGTCCTGCCCAAACACTGGCCGGAATCGGAATCAGCGCAACAGAGCATTGACTTGTTTGAGTTGCACACGTCGTTGCTAAACGATCCCGTTTCCGGGCGGCTGATTTCTGCCGACGGCACGGCACACGCAATGTTGGTTTGGTTGGCGGATTCCTCGAAATTGCAGGACAAGCCTCGCTCTGGTGTCCGTGAAAAGATCGAGAAAGTTTTGCACCGGCACCAACTCGGCAACGACGGATTCTATTGTGCCGGAACCTTGATCATCCTTGATTCGATGTTCGATGAGGTCTATCGCGCGTTGACGCAAATACTGCCAATCGTGGCCTTGATCGTTTCGGTGCTCGTCTACGTGACGTTCCATCGCCTGAGCTATGTTGCGTTAACTCTGGTGATCTCCGGAATCGCAATTACGTGGACGCTCGGAGTCGTCGCTACGCTTTTTGGCGAGATCACGCTCTTGGTCGCCGCGACGCCGGCATTAATTCTAATCATCAGCACGGCGGACACGATCCATCTGGTTTCGGCGTATGTCGCCGAGCTTAAGCGTGGGTTGTCTCGGGACGCGGCGATTCGCAAAGTCTTCCACGAAGTGGGGGGAGCCTGCGTGCTGACCAGTGTGACGACGTTTGTTGGGTTCATGTCAATGATGCTGATTCCCGCCGCGACGTTGCGTCACATGGCCGTCGCGGCCGCTGTCGGAGTTGCCAGCGCGTTGCTGTTGGCTCTGACGCTGGTCCCGATGGCGTTAACGATCTTGAAACCACCTCCGACCGACGACACTTCCGATTCTGTCATCAACCGTGGATTGGACCGTCTTGTTGAATTGTGCCAACGATTCAGCTTGACCTGGCCACGGACCGTCGTCGTGGCTCATGTCGTGATCATCATCGGGTCTGCATTCTTGGCATCACGGCTGCAGCACGACGCTGATTTGCCGGCACGTTTTCAGCCGTCACATCATTTGCGACGCAGCATCGATTTCTTCAACACCGAGATGTTCGGCACGAGCACAATCGAGTTAATGGTCAGCACGGATCCCAACAAGTTGCTGGCACACGATACAATCTTCGGTTTGGCGGAACTCGAGAATAAGATCCGAGTTCAGCGCGAGACCAATGATGTCATTTCTATCGTCGACGTCATTTGGATTGTCGAAAACTTGATCGACATGCAAACCGACGATGGACTTCCGGAAACACAGGAGGCGACTGAGGCAATCATTCGGTTTGTCGATCGGTTAAACCCCAAAGCCATGCGAGGACTGATCGCGCGCGATGCCGGGCTGACTCGCGTCGTCGTTCAAGTCAACTCAACGCGGGTGATCGAAGTCACCGAGATCGGAGAGCGACTCGTCGCGATCGCCAAAGAATGTCTGCCGGATCACGTCAAAGTGGAAAGCTCCGGTTACTATCCCATCGTCGGGAACGCCGTGCGTGAGGTCCTTAAGAGCCAATTTCAAGGATTCGCTCTTTGCTTCTTGAGCGTGATGGCAATCGTCACGCTGGGCGTCCGATCGATTCGGCTGGGGCTATTGGCCGTGCTTCCCAACTTGTTTCCGCTCGTGCTGCTGGGCGGATTCATTGGCCTTTCCTACGAAATGATGGACAGCGATTTTCTGGGGATTGCCATCGTGAGCTTTGGACTGGCCGTCGATGACACGATTCACTTTCTGCATCGCTACGACATCGAAACAGCCACGGCGTCGAACCGGTTGGCTGCTTTGAAGGGCACGTTTCATTACACCGGCAGCGCCATCATCCGCACGACCGTGATCCTCGGCATTGGACTGTTGCCGTTTTCCTTGTCCGGCTACCTGTCAATTCACCTGCTGGGCACGTATCTCGTTTATGTCCTGATGTTTGCCGTACTTGGCGATTTGTTGTTGTTGCCGGCGATGGTCTTGCTGTTTGGAGTTGAGAGGGGAGAAGGCACCCAACAGCCGGCGATCAGCCGCGGAAGCGGGCGGTAGCATGTCGCCGTGGGCGTAAGCCCAATGGCACTCACTTGAGATGCAACATTCGGGAAACCGTTGATGGGGGCCAGGAACCTCACGGTTCCCGCTAGCCTGGTATTTTGAGCTTCATTGCTCTTGGCGAGCGGCAACCGTGAGGTTCCTGGCCAAAACGGATAACTGTCCGACTCGTCGTTTAACTTGACGAAACGATACCGTCGGTAAAGTGAGTGCCATTGAGTGTAAGCCCATGGAAAAACAGACCGTTACATTCGGTCGAGCCGCGAAGCGGCGACAGCAACGTGCTGTCTGCTGCCGCCCCATTCGGGGCTCATGGGACCGCCGGGCCAATCATTTCCGCACGCTGACATGCGGCTGCATGCTTTCGTCGCTACACGACTACTACTTGATTCGATTGCAATCTTCAGTTGTCGTAAGGCCGGCAGTCTGCCCACGGTTGGATTTGTTCCAGTGCACGGGCCGCGCGCAGAACTGTTGCGTCGTCGAAGCGGCGGCCGATCAGTTGCAGGCCGACAGGTAGGTTTGATTGCGTCCAGCCGCAAGGGACGCTGGCCGCGGGTTGGCCGGTTAGATTGAACGGATAGCTGAAACCCGTCCATTGCAATTCGCGCGGTTCCTGACCGGGCAGAGGGTCGGCGTCGTTCTGGCCGACGGGAAACGGTGGCACGGACAGTGCCGGGGTTATGAGCAAGTCGTACTCTTCGTAAACCAGTCGAACTTTGTGCCAGAATGCGTTGCGGGCCATCTGGGCGTTAACGAAATCGACCGCGGTGAGGTGGATACCTTGTTCGGCGACCTTGCGCAGGCCGGGGTCAAGCAAGTGACCTTGTTTTTCCAACTTGCCAGACAACGACGCCGCGATGCCGCCGTAGAAGAACACGTTCCAGCAGTCGTACGGATCGTCCCAATCGAGTTCGATCTGGTTGACGATTGCTCCGGCCTCGGTGAATCGTCGCACGGCTGCGGCACAGATTTGCGCCACTTCCGGCTCGACTTGTGCGTATCCCAGATCGGGACTGTAGGCGATGCGGACACCCTTAATGCCGCGTTGCAATTCTGAAAGATAGTCGATATCCAACGTTGGCAACGAATTGGAATCACGGTCGTCGGGGCCAGCCAAGACATTTAACATCAGTGCCGCGTCGGCGACAGTCCGCGTCAACGGACCTGTGTGCCTCAACGTGTCGACTGTCGTTGCCGGATAGTTGGGAATCCGGCCAAACGACGGTTTGTGGCCATACAAACCACAGAACGACGCGGGAATGCGCACCGAGCCGCCGCCATCGGTGCCAAGACCGATCGGACCCAGCCCTGATGCGACGGCTGCCGATGCTCCGCCACTGGAACCGCCGGGAGTTAGATCGAGATTCCACGGATTCCGCGTCGTGCCGAAGACTCGATTGTCGGTCACTCCCTTCCAACCGAATTCGGGAGAATTCGTGCGTCCCAGAAGGATGGCTCCGGCCCGCCGCAGCCGTTCGGTCATCGGAGCGTCTTCGGTCGTGACGTTGTTCTCCAACAACTTCGATCCGAAAGTTGTGCGCCATCCCTTCACATACAAATTGTCCTTGATGGAAACGGGAACTCCGTGCAGCGGGCCCGTGGCGTCTCCTTGCATCATGGCCGTTTCCGCACGGCGAGCCGCATCCAGGGCCTCGTCCGCCATCACGGTACAAAACGCGTTCAACTCGGGATTCAGCCGTTCGATTCGATCGAGCACTGCTGTCGTGACGTCGACCGGCGAGAGTTCCTTCGTTCGATAAGCCGCGACCAATTCCATGGCCGACAAATAACAGAGGTCGCTATGTGGCATGTAGAGTTGAATTCTTGAATTTCGAGTTGTTCGATCTCGACGCTGATCTCAATAAAGTATCCGGCACACTCCGAGCGGGCCTGCTGCATTGATTGCGGCTCGTCCACGTTCGAATATTTCACTGAGACATCCGCGCCAGTTGCACGCATGTTTCTGTCGCCTTTCGCTCCGCGAAAGTGCCGCTACTTTCGCGGAGCGAAAGGCGACTTTGATTGCGGCTCGTCCACGTTAGGATAACATATCGGAACGGAATGTGACCCACAATTTGAGCCACATTCGAACTCG
>CAUZVF010000124.1:0-9081 GCA_963582955.1 Planctomycetota bacterium | reverse complement strand
TTCTGACGAAATCGGTTTCATTAATTTGCGTTTCGTCACACGTGGCCACGAATGCGCGGTTGGGTCTGCTCCCGAAGAAGAGCTTCTGATACTGATTCAACCCGGTGCAGGCATACTCGTTGCACGTGTTCGAACGCATGTCGCGCGGTAACGCGCATCCGTCGCGTGCGTGGTAAACGCATGAGCCAGCATAGGTTTGTTCGGACAGCCGCGACAAATACGCTTCAATGACACCCTGGGCGCAAAGCGTCGGCTGCCGTTCCATAAAATTGCGCATCAGATGAATACTCAAGAATGCATGATCGCCTCCATTGCTGCAGCAATCTCCCTTACAGACGGCGCAGGCATGGCGCGCCCCGTCTTCTGCTGCGGGTTCGATGTTCTCAGTCTTATCATCGGAAACTACAGTCGGCGACGCGTCGTGTCGTTCAACTGCGTTGTTGACCAAATGCTGCAGATGATCGCGAAACGCTTGCCTCCGTCGTTCAGGAAGTTCGGTAATCTCTCGTGTGTTCGACGGCACGATGACAACGGGATACGATTCTGGATCGCCAACACCGGCAGCCGCAGCCTGCTCATCTCTCAACGCCTGGGCCGATTCTTTGAGTTCGGCCAGGCAATGTTCCTCGTATTCCATGACCTCGCGCAGATTCCGTTCCTTTTCTTCGGAGGAATGAGAGGATAGCTCTCGTGACAGATACTCAAGCTGACACGGTTTGTTGTCGCAGACTTCGCCGCGAACTTCTTGATGAACCGAAAGCGGCCGATGGCAAATCGCGCAGATTTTCCGGCATTGCTGCAATTGAACTTGGTACGATGCTCGACAACGGGAGTCGTCACATACCGGAATGTTACTGACGCGCCGCAAACTGAGCGGACGCCCGCAAATCCAACAGGCCCTGCTACTACGGGCAATCGTCTCAGATGAACTCATTCGTTTGCCGTTTGAACAAATCGGACGTCTTTTTGATCGACGAAGGCTGCGCGAACTGGCTCCTCAAGATTGATTGCATAAGCAAACGCCCGTCGACGGTTTGACTGTGAAAGCTCGGCGTGGAAGTCTTTCAATGGGCCGCAGAAGTGTCGGTTGCATAGGTCGGAACGCATCTCACGCGTCAGACCACAACCCGTTTGGCTATGATACACGCACGAGTCCACATACGTCTTGTTACTCAAACGAGAAAGAAAGGCATCCAGCACGTGTCGAGGACGCAATTTGGGATGTTGCTGCATGTAACGGCGAATCGTTTTGACGTCCAGATAGGCACGATCTCCGCCTTCCATGCAACAATAACCCTGGCAGGTCGCGCAGAGACCGCCCAAGAAATCGAGTTCGTCTGGCTGCAATTGAAGTTCGCCGTGTTTCACATCGCTGCCGTTGTTCTTCGGTGATGCTTCTGAGTTTTCATCCTGATGACGATCTTGTCCCTGGGCCAATTCAGCGGCCGCCTCGCTAACGAGTTTCATCAAATGGTCACGGAGCGCCGAGCGCCGCGTGTGCGATAAATTCGTCAGTCGGCGGGAATTCGCGGGAATCACCAGCAATGGGTACGTTTCGGGCGCGGAAACGCCGGCGGTTTCCGCTGCTTGTTTCCGAGCGTCGACGGCAAGTATTTCCGCCTCTGCACAGCGTTTGCGGAATTCCGCCAAGCCATCGCTGTCACGTTTCTGCTTTTCCCTGGCCCGAAACGCGACATTGCACGCCAAGTTGCCGCATAATTCACCACGTGCGGCTTCCACTACGGTCAATTGTTGATTACAGACAACGCAAACTTTTTGGCTGGCTTGCCGTTGCGACAGATATGTTTGAATACAAAGTTGTGAGTCGCAGATGGCGCCCCGCACTTCCTGGTGCACGGAAAGAATTGTTCCACAAATCAAACAAAACTTCTTGCCTTGGGCGATCAAACGTCGAAACAGTGCCTGGCAGCGTGGCTGGTCGCACGCCGAACCGCGCACGCGTTCGTGGAATGTCAAAGGGGTTTGGCAACAAACACACGTGGAACGAGTTGACAAAGTCATCTGGGTATCTCGTTACGAATCGCAAGGCTCGGCAATCGTGCCGAGTGGCTGCGCCAATCATTATGATACAACGATGCCGACCCGCACAACGACTCCGAAACTTACAACAGCGAAGCAAATTCTGTCAGCGCGAATGCGGCAGCATCCTGAATCGTAGATTTGTCGTGCCGGAAGTTAGGCAGGTATAATCAACGAACGATTCGTCAAACCGGGTGATGTCCGATGAAATGCATGTGTTTACCAAAACTGCTTGGTTTTATGGAAACCTTGGAAGCACGCGCGATCGAGATGAATGCACTTGTCCCGGAACTTCCGAGCATTCCCCAACTGCCACAAGCTGCCGGACTGACTCAGTTGGCGGGCGGGCTTGCTTCACTTTCGTCGGCCAGCAGTTTATCCAGTTTCGGTCAATTGCCGGAGCTGGCTGGAATGGCGTCGGGGTTGCAATTGCCGTCAGCTACTGAGTTGGCCAAATTGGAATCGATGGCATTTGCGGCAGATTCCTTTGGTTTGAATTTACAAGGTCCGAACGCTGCGGCCCAACTGTCAATGACCGTTGGCTCGTTGAATGTCAACGCACCAACGCTTAAGAGGCTGGAGGAGTTGATTCCGCCACTGCTTGGACCTCTTGCGAGTTTGCAGTCGGTAGCCGTCACCGTTGATTCCGTTGAAGCATCGTTTGGCGTCAATCTTCTGACCGAAGGTGCGATGCCGGCACTCGGTGCAAAACTGTCGGCGATTGATGTGAGCGGGATTCCAAGCGTCGATCCGAGCGAGTTGGGTGATCTGGCAATGCTTGGACGCTTGGCAAATGCATCGGGAGCCTTGGGGATCGATTTGAACTCCGTCGGCGGTGTCGGCAAACTCGAGCGGCTGATCGATCAGACGTCCAGGTTGGATGTCCCGGCACTCACCTTGACGCCGCCGGAATTGACCAACATGATTGGTTTGATGTTGGCATTTGGCGCCGTCAATGGCGCACTCAGTACCAGTCTGATGGCGCCAAACGCGGTGGATCAATTGTCGGCATCGCTACCGAAACTCGCAGCCAATCTCGATCGGTTTGAGGCCAACCTGACTTCTCCCGCTCTTCCGAGCGTGCCTGACGTACCGAGTGTTCCTGGAGGCACGGGGGGATTGCCGTCGATGCCGAGTCTGCCGGCCAAACCAGAGACTCCCGGCATGCCTTCGATGCCAGTGAAACCGGATGTCCCCGGTCTGCCGAGTGGCGGTGGCATGCCATCGATCCCCGGAACGCCAAGTCTGCCTGGCGGTGGCATGCCCGAAAAGCCAGGATTGCCCTCAAGACCAACTCTTCCTTCGGTTGGCAGTTTGGGAGCTCCCGGCGGAGGCCTGCCGCCATCGCTGGGATTATCAGCGGACAAAACGGCGGCGCTCTCGGCAGCAGCTCAAATGGGGCCCGCTCTCGCAGGTGCTGCTCCGGCGATGGCAATGGACGTCAAAGGACTGGCGGGCAAGCTGCCGTCCGTCGGTGATCCGGCAGCCTCATTATCCGCGCCACAGTTGCCCGTGGCAGAATTGCCATCTGTCCCGTCAGGAATGGCGGCAAGTCTGCCAAGTGGTGGCGTTCCAACAGGCGGTTTACCAAGCGGGGGTTTGTCGGTGCCAGGACGTCCTTCGGGACGGCTTCCGCAAGGTCTGCCAGCGTCGGGATTGCCTCTTGGGAATCTCCCAAATATGCAAAGTTTGTCATTGGCCGCCACGTTTTGTAACACTTTCGAAGGCGCGACTGGAATCGCGCTGCCAACTCAGATGCCTGCGTGCCCAAACATGTTTTGTATTGCCAAACGCTAGATGTGGGCGGATTTGCCGCTCTTCGACGATTGACACAACTGAAAAGAGGTTTCCGAATGCCACGCGTCAAGGCTCGTCACATCCAGGTAGCCAATCTGGAACTTTGTGAGACGTTGAAAATGCAATTGAGTCAAGGAGCTGACTTCGCCGAGTTGGCCACAGAGCATTCCGAGTGTCCGACCGGAAAGCAGAAAGGAGATCTCGGTCTATTCGCTCCCGGCCAGATGGCACCTGCAATTGATAAAGTCGTATTCCACGAAGACGTCGGGAAAACCTATGGTCCCATCAAAACAAAATTTGGATTCCATCTGATCGATCTGATCGAACGCATTGATTGACGGCGACTGACTTCGAAGGAAATATCGGAAATGACAATCGTTTTGGAGAGCGGATGGCGTCGCGTTGAGTTGATCGATTCGTCAGAATTCGACTCAACTTCGAAACCATCCGCGCGTTTGGGACGAATCTCGCTGCGTAGGTACTTGACGGATCCGTTGGTAATGTCCTCGATGCGTAGATTTCTGTCGGTTCCGTCAGAGTCTCCCTGGCTTCACAACGATCACGCGGTCTTAGATGAAATTGAACGACTTGTTGATGTCGGAGTGCTACGTATGATTGAAACCGCGCGTCGGCCGACACCAATTCAAATGAAACCTGCCACAGGAAGTGCGCCGCCACCAAAACCGGTGAGAACGCCTGCACCTACCCCAGCAGTCACGGCTGCGCCGACACCAGTTGCTCCGGAAGTAACATCTCTTGCGAAACAGCAATGCTCGAACCCGTCGTGTCAAGGTGCGTTCGAAAATGCCGCTGCCAACGGCACACCGCTGATTGAAGCGGATGCTCCGGGATGTTGACATTTTCGGAACAAACGGCATGTTGCTTGCGATACAGCTTCGTATTGGCTGGAAAATTCGTATTGGCTGGGAATTTGAGACGACTAACATGACTTGGGATGAGAAAACTCGCACGGGACCGGTTTTGCACGAATTCATTTGCAAAAGGCGTCAACCGGGAGAGCAGTTGTACGGCGTCGTTGATGCAGCACGAAATCGTCAATTGGCCAAAGCGGCATGGGCGAGTTTTGAACTGGAACGATGGTCATTGTTTGGAAAGAATGTCTCGACCCAGATGACTGATGTTTCACCTTATTTGGTGACATTCAACCATCGCTATCAGTACCCGTACAAAGCGTCTGGTTATCTGGATTTGTGGGCCGAACAACTTGGAAATAGCTGCGGGATACTGCTGCTAAGCGATGCTCATCCGCGAACTTTGTGGGAACACTTGAGCCAACTGTTTCGCGTTTCTGACGAAGATGGCAGCAGGTTCTTCTTTCGCTTTTATGACCCGCGTGTGCTGCGTGTGTTCCTGCCGACTTGCACGGAAAAACAGACTCTCGACTTCTTCGGACCGATTCGCTGTCTGTTTATGGAATCCGAGAAGTCAAACCAAATACTCGAATGCAATTTCGACCGTACGGGGATTCGGATCGCTGCGACCGATTTGTAAATATGCTACCTGACGATGTGCCAGCTACCGGCGATCTTGCTTAGAAACATCTGGTAGTAAGCAACTCCACCTTCGGCATCTGGCTTCTCGCGGAGAATGGATTTCCAATCGCGTGCTCGGCACTCAACGATACGATTGTTAGCACACGTATGCAAATCCAGATTCTCTGGTTCTAGCGGTTCCATTCCCCATCCCGGCTGAGAGCTTTTCATTGCGGTTACTTTGCGAATGAGACTGATTCGTTCAACGGGGTCGAAACTTGCGTAGGCATCCCCAAGTTCACGCAATCGGGTTAGGCTTGCATCGATGAACGGTTCGGGATCACCGGCGTCCAGGGCCTTGTGAATCTTTCCAATGAACTGCACGATCTCTTGCCGCTCCTCGTCGGAAAGCGTCAGTCGATCGCCCAGTTGCCATGCCCAGGGATGTTGACCGATGCCGCCCATGCCGACAGCATTCGCGACGTACTTCGGAAAGAACTCTGGCATCGGTCTTCCGTCAGTCTGCTTTGGAACACGCCACTCGGTGCGCAGCAACTCGATCGCGTCAGGGCCACCGACGACGGCGCCGACCGGGTAACTCGCTAATCGCATGCTCGACATGGCCATTTCTGGAGCAAAGTCCGTATCAGAAACTTGCTGATCCCTACCACGATTTCCGCCGCCGGCATGTGCGGCCGCGGCGGAAGGCGGGTTGATCAGCATCGATAGTTGGTTCGTTCCCTTGATCAAGAACTCGTTAACCTGCTCGGAATAATATGGTCCCAATTCTGCGCCTCTACGGGCGAGCGGGATTCCATTGATGTAGAACTCGACGTGTCCCCTCGATTGCGTCTCACATTCGAGCACAAAGTATTTGTCCGCGTCGGACATGTATCTACTCCGCGGGGGGAGGGTCAACTGCGAGACACCAAATTGCTCACATCAGCACAATGATTCGTGTGCACCTTTGTACCAAACAAAACCACCAAACGTCCAATCAATCGAGACTGCGACGATTCCGGCCGTAGCCTTCCTTCAACTCTGCAATGCGCTTAGTCCGGTCTTGGAAGACGGAGACTAATCTCGTTGATTCATTCAAAGAACTCTCGAATCCGCAACCTTCGGCGTCCGCTTCACCTCCGCCATCCCATTGGTATCGCAATTCCTCGATAGCATCTCTCGCAAGATTGAATTTGTGCACGGCAACAGCCGAGGGAGAAACATACGCCGATCCTTCCGCCGCCGCCTGATTCTCCTCGTCTCGAAAGGCCATGATTGCATCGGTTGTTGTCGCGAGCGCCTCCCGCAGACATTCGATGATCTTCTGAGACGCGTCGCGAAAGCTCTGCAACGCTTCGATCAACTGTCGGACGTTGTCACCTTCGATATCGCTAAGTGCTGACGTTACGAACGACTTGAAATACGAGACGTAGCCTTCTTCACTTTTCTTCTTCGCAATCAAGAACAAATCATCGATCCATTTCTGAACCGTAAATGCGTCGTAGTCAGGATAAAGCAGCCACGGCTGTTGCTTCATCGCATACCATCTTCCCACGAAGAACGACTTGAGATACTGTTCCTGCAACGTCTCGCTCAGCGACTGAATCTTCTCTCTGGTCTCATCAATTTCGATCTGGCACGACGTAATCAGCTGCCTGGCCTTTTGAATATCGCGCGATGTGTAATCCGGGAAAAACGCCTCGTGCGTACGACTTTCGTCTTTTACATTCCATTTGCGTTTGAAGTTCACGAATCCTTTCACTTTGATATCCAGATTCAATTCGACTCCAGTAAACTTCCAGTTGTATTTGACGGCGGGTCCGATTCGTTCTTGTGTCTGTTCGTCGTTGACCGACGCCAGTCTGCCCTTGACCCAGTACCCGGTTTCTGTCTTTCCAACCAGGTTCACGCAATCCGGATTCCATAGAACTCCTTCGAGTTTCAGTTCGCCGGTGATTTTGGCTTCCGACCATTCGTCGTGTTCCAAGCCGTAATACTGTTGTGCGAACGGACAAAACTCGCGCGTTCCGTCTGCTTCGAGTTTCAATTCACCCTTGACTTCCCCGGAGAGCACGACACCGAACTGAAGGTAATAGGCCTTAAATTCGAGCCCGAAATTCAGAGCGACATCGAATGCGAACAGTTTCAGCTTTGCCTTATATTGATGGCTGTAGACGATCAACGACAGCTTCTTATCCTCATCAGTGACTGGCGTCCCGTCAAAATACTTGGTTGGTTTCTCATTGAGCCGGGGTGTCTCGCGCCAACCCCATTCCCAATCCAAATCTCCTTCAAGGAATGAGACGCTTGCATTGGCGCTGAAACCAAGGGTGTAACTGATCCCACTCCAACCTTCCCAGACTTCTCTGATAGTTTGCGCAATAGTAACAATTGTATGCACAGCCTCCCGGACGCTGGGAAGTTCATCGTCGTCTTCATCGGATTTCTCGGAAGGCGACCGCGTCAGTTTGATCGAGAACTTCTCTTGAGGATCCTCCCAATCGTCGTCGTCGTCCTTCTTCTTCTTTCCTAACAGGTACTCCTCTTTCTCTTTCTTTTTCTCCTCCTTACGAACCTCTTTCCATGGCAAGATAAAAGTCTCGTCCGAGTACTCGAAGACGGGTCCGTCGTCGTCATCATCATCGTCGTCATCCTCTTCGCTGGTGATGTCATTGACAAAAGAAGTTGCCTGTTGCTTCAGTTGTGCGTTCAAAGCCGAGATTGCATTCTCGGCTGGGGCCGCTTCCTTCGCAGCCGCGGTTGTACTCGCATCTTCCTGAACGTCGTCCTTGGGATCCTCTTTGGGGTCCTCATCTTTGGGAACTTTCTTGAGTTCGCCGTCCTTTCCGACCCACTTTCCCTCATAGCCGGCTTCCGACTTGAGTCCCGAGGGGACTCGGAGCGAGAATTTGAATTGGTCAGCTGGGTAAACCAGGATCTTCGCCTCGAGTTCAGTGATCGGCGGTTCTTTTCCGTGGGGGATACCGCAACTTTCGGGAGCCGAGATGGTGTAGCTTCGCGGATTGAAGTTCTTGGTCCACAGCGCTTGCAGCGTTTCGTACAGAGTCGCCGTGTGCAGGCAATTCTGGAAATCTTCGGGGCACCAACTTGCCAGCGACTTGGGGACCACCGACAACAGCGCGGCAGTCGTCGGGTGCTGCGGATAGACTTTCGCCTCGACTTCTGCAGGACTGCTCTTCTTGTCCTTGCCGTCGTCCTTGTCATCGTTTTCGTCAGCGTCGTCGTCTTTCTGCAGGGCATATTCGGCAATCGTTAATGCTCCACCGAAAGCGTCGTCGTCGGCCGTCTGTTTGGCCGCTTTGTAAATCGTTTTACCCAGCTTCTTCGCTTTCTCGATTTCCTCTTGAAGCTCCTTTTCCAGTTTCTTGTAACCATCAAGATAACTCTTGACTTTCGCGTTCACCGTTCGAATCAGGCCGGGCTCCTCATCATTCTTGATGACCAGCACTTGATGCTTCTTTTCTTTCTTGGGACACGACTTGTGGTCCCGCAACTTGGCCTTGATGGTGACCGCCTTGTTCTTACCATCCTCGAGATTCGAGCGAACGGCGACCATATAGATACTGGGAATGCCGCCATCGAGTTCCGAGCCCGGATGGAACATTGAAAACTCTGAGTTACCGCCACTGGCGGAACTTTTCGTCAAGTCCGGCAATACGACAAACTTTGTACAAGACTCGCCCCACCGAGTTCGTTCGACTGCGGAACTCTTCTCGATTTCGATCGCGAT
>CAUZVF010000123.1:0-9086 GCA_963582955.1 Planctomycetota bacterium | reverse complement strand
ATCGATGACGGCCATCCCCGTTTTGATCTTGAAGTCGCGGAACGATACCGGCAGGAAGAAATCCGTCTGAAAGACGCCACACCGCAATAGATGCCTAGGAATCGTTAATCGTGGACGAACAACGCCGGCGGATCATCGAAGATCTCTCTGGAACGCTCGACGGTGAGGTTCGATGCGACCCGCTGACGATTTCGATGTTTTCGAGCGATGCCAGCTTGTACCAGATCGCTCCGTTGGGCGTCGCATTTCCCAAGCATCGCGACGATGTCGTTGCGCTGGCACGCTATTCGGCCGAAACGCATACTCCGTTGGTCGCGCGTGGGTCGGGAACAGGACTGGCGGGACAGGCGATCGGCAACGGCTTGATCGTCGACTTCTCACGCCACATGCGCGAGATCGAATCGATTGATGAACAGTCGATCCGAGTGCAACCGGGCGTAGTCCGCGACGAATTGAATCGGCGGCTCAAGGAGCACGGCCGCTACTTCCCGCCGGACCCGTCGAATACCAGCATCACAACCGTCGGCGGTATGTTGGGTGTCGACGCCGCCGGATCCCGGTCCGTCCGAGTTGGCTCGACACGAGACCATGTTCGCAGCATTGAAACAGTGTTGGCCGGCGGAAATGTCGTGGAATTCGTCAGCGAGCCGCTTGAACAACTGAAGATGCAACCCCAGGCGATCTTATCCGCGGCGTCAGTGTTGCCCATGGAAGCGGCCGACAATCGCATCGACAACGATTCGGCCAAGCGAACCATCATTAGCAAGTTGGCGAAGATTCTCTCGGATAATGAAGAGCTAATTCTCGAACACCAACCCGCTCTGGTCCGCAACTGTTGCGGGTACTTCCTGCGAGGGATTCGATCGGGCTCTCATATCAACATCCCGCGGTTTTTGGTTGGCTCGGAGGGGACGTTGGGATTGTTTACGGCGGCAACGTTGCATACAGCTCCGTTGCCACAATTCCGTGGCATTGTCTTACTGCTGTTCGGGGAAATCGGGACGGCACTGGATGCCGTCCGCGAGATTTCGCTGCTTCAGCCGAGTGCGTGCGATTTGCTTGACCGACGAGTCTTGTCGCTGGCACGTGAATCCGACCCACGATTTGAAAAGATGATTCCAACGTCCGCGGAAGCGGCCCTGATCGTCGAACAGATCGGATTCAGCGATAGGCAAGCTCACGATCGGATTCGCATGGTGGTCGCGTCGGTTCAAGCTCTCGGCAAGAGAGTGTTCGTTGGCCACGAAGCTTATTCCTATGACGAAGTGGAATTCTTGTGGTCGCTGCCCCGGAAAGTCGTTCCGTTGCTGACGCGGTTGGTCGGGCAGACGCGGCCAATGCCGTTCGTTGAAGACATCGCCGTGCCGCCCGATTCAGTGCATGAGTTCTTGATCCGGGCGCAAAAGGTTTTTCAAAAGCACCAAGTGACCGCATCGTTGTACGCGCATGCCGCCGCCGGGCAACTGCACTTGCGGCCGTTCTTGCCGTCACCATCGGCTGAAGATGGCTTGATGATCGAAAACCTCGCCCACGACTTGTACGAGATCGTGTTCGATGTCGGAGGCACGATCAGCGGCGAACACGGCGATGGCTTGTCGCGAACGGCATTCATCAAATCTCAATACGGCCCGCTTTATCGCGTCTTTCAACAGATTAAGGACCTGTTCGATCCGCACAACTTGATGAATCCCGGAAAGATCATCAGCGATGATTCTCATCTGACGATGCGGAATTTTCGTCCGGTTCGCGACTTATCGGTTGACGTTGTGCCGCTGCAATTGCAGTGGTCGCATGCCGAATTGTCGGCGTCGGCGGCGCAGTGCAACGGTTGTGGAAACTGCCGTACCGAAGACGCTGATTTGCGAATGTGTCCGTTCTTTCGGTTGGAACCAGATGAACAGTCAAGTCCCCGGTCGAAAGCCAACCTGGTTCGCAATTATCTTTCGGGACAGTTGAGCGTAACGCAATTCATATCCAGCGAGATGAAACAGGTCTCGGACTTGTGCTTCAATTGCAAACAATGCCAGTTGGAATGTCCGTCGAATGTCAACATTCCGCAGATGATGATCGAAGCCAAAGCCGCGCACGTGGCCGCGAACGGGCTGCACCGTACCGACTGGATTCTTTCGCGAGCCCACTCGTTCGGCGAACTGGGATGTGGTTTTTCGTTTGCCTCGAACTGGGCAATCACGAATCCCGTGGCACGATGGTGGCTTGCGAAACTCGTTGGCATCCATCCGATGCGAAAGTTGCCGTTGTTCGCGCGCCGCACATTCATCGACTGGGCCCGGCAACAAAACTTGACCGAGTATCCGCACCAAGCAGGCCGACGGCCCGTTGTCTATTTTGTTGATCACTACGTCAATTTTCACGATCCGGAATTGGGAAAGGCATTTGTCGCGGTGCTGCAGCACAACAAGATTCCGGTCGTCATTCCCGAAGATCAAACCAATTCTGGAATGGCCATGATCTCGGCGGGCGATCTCGATGCCGCACGCCGTATCGCCGAGCAAAATATGCGGCAACTGATCGAACTGGCTCGCGAACGGCACACGATCGTCTGCACGGAACCGGCTGCCGCACTTTGTCTCAAGACCGAGTATCCACGACTGCTCGATCATCCGGATGTCGAGATGCTGGCCAGCCAAGTCATCGAGGCCGGCGCCTTTTTAAAGCAGCTCCATGAACGCGGAGAATTAAACACGTCGTTTTCGCCGTTGGATTTCGAGGCCGGCTACCACACGCCATGCCACTTGAAAGCACTTGATCAAGGCAGCCCGTTGAGCGACCTGCTGAAATTGATTCCCAATCTACGCGTGAATAGAATCGAAGAAGGTTGTTCGGGGATGGCCGGAGCGTTTGGATTGACGCGAGAGAACTTCAAGACGTCGATTCGAATTGGCTGGGACTTGATCTCACGGATGCGATCCAACGAGTTTCGGTTCGGCACCACCGAATGCAGCAGTTGCAAGTTGCAGATGGAACAAGGCACGAATACGCCGACGATCCATCCGGTGAAACTGATGGCTCTTGCGTACGGCCTGATGCCGGAAATCCGTGACAGGCTGAAGCCAATGACAAAGAAACTGGTGATTTCATGAAGGTGCAGGTTAAGTTATTCGCTCGTGCGCGCGACATCGTTGGCGTCGATTGCGTCGAGCTGGAATTGCCCGAACAGCCGCAAGTCGCCGACCTGCGCACCGCGCTCACTCGGCAGTTTCCCGACATGGAATCACTCGTGCCCAACCTGCTGGTCGCGGTCGGCCAAGATTATGCCGACGAGACGACGGCGATTTCCAAAGAATCTGAAGTGGCTTGTTTCCCACCCGTCAGTGGCGGCTAAAATGGCTGTGGTATAATCCATTCAAAAACTAACTCGCGACTTGATTTGTTTCGTTTAACGGCAAACCGCAGGCGCTTGTGTTTCGTAGTGTGAACCGGTTTCGTACACGCGGTCGCCTGCGGCTTGCCGTTAAACAACGAATACGCACACTCTCAACTCAGCGAATCTAAGTACGTATGATTCAACTCACCCACGACGAAATCGATCACGCGAAACTGACCGAGTCAGTCCGTTCGACACAATCCGGAGCCGTTGTGCTGTTTCTCGGCACGGTGCGTGAAATGACCGGCGGCCGCCAAACAGTGGCTCTCGATTATGATGCCTATCCCGAAATGGCCGAGGCGAAACTGGTTGAGCTTAAGCAGGAGGCGTGCAAGAAATGGAACATCGACACGGTGGCAATTATCCATCGGCTTGGTCATCTTGAATTGGGCGACATCAGCGTGGCCGTGGCCGTCAGTTGTCCTCACCGTGACGCAGCGTTCGAAGCGGGCCGATTTCTGATTGACGAATTGAAAGTCCGCGTCCCCATCTGGAAAAAAGAAAACTGGAGTGACGGAACGACCGAGTGGGTGCATCCGGGAACAGAACATTCCACGACGCCCCCGCCGATTAACAAGTGATATTTCAATGACTGAAAAACTGATCGACTCGTTTGGTCGAGTCCACAACAATCTGAGAATCAGCGTCACCGACCGCTGCAACATCCGCTGCTTCTATTGCATGCCGGCCGACAACGTGCAGTTCATGAATCGCGAACACTTGCTGACGTTCGAAGAAATCGAACGTCTGGTTCGAGTTGCCGTGAATCTGGGCATCAACAAGATCCGTCTGACGGGCGGTGAGCCGCTGGTGCGTCGCGACTTGCATGTTCTTGTCGAAAAGCTGGCGGCCATTCCACAAATCAAGGATATCGGCGTCACCACCAACGGAATCCTGCTGGCCGATCAGGCACGGCAATTGTTCGACGCGGGTTTGCGGCGGCTGAATGTCAGCCTGGATGCGCTGGACCCAATCAAGTTTCAAGAGATCACTCGGCGGGAAGGCTACGAAAAAGTCATCGAAGGAATTCGCACTGCCATGGATGTCGGCTTCGATCCCATCAAGTTGAATGCCGTGTCAATCCGCGGCATGACCGAAGATCAGATTGTTCCGTTCGGCGAGTTTGCTCGGGAAACAGGCGTCGAGATTCGATTCATCGAATTCATGCCGCTCGACGCCGACAATGCTTGGGAACGCGAAAAAGTGCTGTTTGCCGACGAAATCATCGAAAAGCTCTCGCGGGAAATCATGCCGTTGGTGCCGAGTGATCATCAGGACCCATCCGCGCCCGCCACCGAATTTGTGTTTGAAGACGGAATCGGCCGCATCGGATTCATCGCCTCGGTCAGCCAACCGTTTTGCAAGAACTGCAATCGTTTTCGTGTCACGGCGGATGGCAAACTGAGAAATTGTTTGTTCAGTTTGGTAGAGACAGACGTGAAATCGTTGCTTCGCGAGGCTGGCACCGACGACGAGATTGCTCAGGCGATTCGCGATTCGATTGCCGCGAAGAAGGAAGGCCACGAAATCAATTCCGCTCAGTTCATCCAGCCAGATCGGCCCATGTATTCGATTGGCGGTTAGCTGCCGTTTAACCGCGAGCGGGCACCGACCGGAGGTTGGTCGGCGACCGCGGCAGTTCTCACGCCCGCTAAAAAGAATCTTGCCACGCAACTCAGAGCATTGAGAGCCTGCGCACGCAAAGCGTGATTGTTCTGAACGGTTAATCGGACTTTCGGCGCCGATCGGCGCTTTCGGCGCTCAGAATAAACAACCATTTGGTTGCGCACGTGACGGTGATCATCGAAACGTGCTACAATTGACGCCCCACCGGAACGTGATCCCCCCAATGTTGATCAGCCCTCCCGTGAAAGAAACGACTTGATGTCGAGTGTCGACAATTCGGCTCATCAGCATACGAACGGCATTCGCCGGCGCGAGGTCTTGCAGGTCGGTTATTCCGGCCTGTTGGGACTCGGCTTGCCGGCCGTGCTTTCCCGACGATCGCGCGCCGCCCAGACGGACAATTCCGGCGTCCCGACGAAACCCAAGTCGATTGTGATCGTGTTCTTAACCGGAGCCGCCAGTCATCACGACACGTTCGACCTGAAGCCGAACGCTCCGGTGGAAATCCGTGGCGAGTTCAATCCGATTGCGACGTCGGTGCCGAGCATCCAGATCAGCGAACATCTGCCCAAGCTGGCCGTGCGAGCCGACAAGTACGCTTTGATCCGCACGCTGTCTCACAAAGACAACAATCACTTGATGTCGACGCATCACGTCCTGACCGGAAATCTGCAGCCGGGAGCATTCTTTGACAAAGTCGCCTCGCGAGACGATTGGCCCAGTTATTCGTCGGCGTGTGCGTTTCTGCGTCCGAGGACCGACGGTATTCCGACAGGTGTCAACCTGCCGACGTTTCTCGCTGGCGGACCACTGACATGGCCCGGACAACACGCCGGATTTTTGGGACCCAAATACGATCCGTGGCAGATTATTGGTGATCCCAACAAGAAGGATTTTAAGGTCGACAGTCTGACTCTGTCTCCGGGAATCGATGTCACGCGGCTCGATAAGCGCCGGTCACTATTGGATGAAATCAATCGGCAGCAACGAGGGCTCGGCCAAATCGCCGAAGCGCGGCGGATGTCCGACGACCAGCAATTGGCGTTCTCGATTCTCACGTCGAGCAAGTTGGCACGGGCGTTCGAATTGAATCGTGAACCGGCCGCCGTGCGAGATCGTTTCGGCCGCAACTCGTACGGACAATCGTTGTTGTTGGCTCGGCGGTTGGTGGAAGTGGGAGTTCCCGTCGTGCAGGCCAACATTGGCCGTGTCCAGAATTGGGATAACCACGGCAACATTTTTCCGACGCTGAAGAAGCGGTTACTTCCGCCTTTGGACCAAGGTGTTGCCGCACTGCTCGACGACCTCGAATCTTTGGGCCTGCTCGACGAGACGCTCGTCATGATGCTGGGAGAATTCGGCCGCACGCCGAAGATCAACGCCAAGAAAGGCCGCGATCACTGGGGTCCGTGCTTCTTCGGACTGTTCGCCGGCGCCGGAGTGCGTGGAGGCCAAGTCATCGGGAAATCCGACGAGATTGGTGCTTATCCGGTCACGACCGCATATTCACCCAACGACGTCGGCGCGACGGTTTACCAGACGCTGGGAATCCCGCCTCAGTCGGTCGTCCGCGACCGGCTGAACCGGCCCGTCCACTTGAATAGCGGAACAGTCATCGAGCCGTTATTTTCCGGAGCTGCCGGTTGATTTTCTGTTCGCGTACGCGAGCTCTCATTTTCACTCGCCAAAGTGCTTGCAACAATCTGCGCCCCGCCCACTCGGACCACGCAAATAGCGCGGATTACTCGTGACACGAAGCGTCAGCGAGGCGAAAAGGAACGAAGAGCACAGCGCGGCCATTGGCCGCAATCAAACATCGGATCAATTGGGCCCCAACGAATTAAGGAGCCAACGAATTGTGATCACTGGCCTATTCGTTGGTTCCTTAATACTTACAGCGCTAACTCGGCGAGCGGGGGCCGTGAGGCCCCTGATTCCGGGCCGGAAACTCACGTTGCATCAGGGGGCTAACGCCCAATGGCACTCACTTTAGATTTCACCCTCCCGTTGGGAGGGTCGCGAGGAACGAGCGGGGAGGGGTGGGAGTTTGATTCGCCGCCCAAATGTTGACTTTCGGCCAACCCTCCCCGGCCGCTACCGCGTCCGACCCTCCCAAAGGGTGGGTAAAGTGAGTGCCATTGGGCTAACGCCCCCCGCTCGCCAAATCGGTCGGCTTAGCGCTGTAGTATTAATTCGTTGGACAAAAATGCTCGCAACTTGCGTGCATTTTGACTGTTTACAGTCCAAAGAAAGAAATACTCCTTTGCGTTGTCAATTCATCGTAGTCATTGTCGTTCGTGAATAAACTGGGCGAGCGCGAACGGAAGTAGTCGCGGACACGCAGGCAAGGACGACTGGCAAAAGTTCAGTCCGATGCTGTTGACCGTGCCACTCGCGGCGTTGCCGGATCGCTGGTACGATGTTAACAACACCAATCCGAGACCGCAGAAGGACACACAACCTTGCAAATTCGCTGCCCGCATTGCCATCAGCCGATTGAGGTGGTCGACGACGATCCGTCGGGCGACACCATATGTTCTTCCTGTGGCAGTGCCTTCAATCTGGCGTGGGACTTCGAGACGATTTCGGACGATGGCTCGCAGGTGAGGATGCTCGGACACTACCACATGCTCCAGCATCTGGGACAGGGAGCGTTCGGCAGTGTGTGGAAGGCCCGTGACACCGAGTTGGACCGCACGGTGGCGATCAAGATTCCCCGCCGCGAACAAGTGAGTGGCGACGACGCCGAGAAGTTTCTGCGCGAAGCCCGGGCCGCCGCTCAGGTGCGGCATTCGAACATCGTCTCAGTCCACGAGGTGGGTCGGGAAGACGGCCAGATCTACATTGCCAGCGACTTTATCGAGGGGGCAAGCCTTGATCAGTGGATTGAAGCGCACCCGCCAACCGTCAGCGAAACCGTCGAGCTGTGTGCCAAGATCGCCACGGCTCTGCATCACGCTCATGAAGCGGGAGTCGTGCATCGCGACCTGAAACCACAAAACATTCTGATGGACATGTCCGGCGAGCCGCACGTGACAGACTTCGGTCTGGCCAAACGCGACGCCGGCGAAGTCACGATGACCGTCGAGGGAGTCGTCCTCGGCACACCGGCCTACATGCCTCCCGAGCAGGCTCGGGGCGAGGCCCACAAAGCCGACCGCCGCAGCGACGTGTACAGTCTGGGCGTGATCCTGTACCGGCTGCTGACCGGCGAGTTGCCATTCCGCGGCCGGTCACAGATGCTGATTGTTCAGATTCTGAAGGAGGAGCCGCCGTCCCCGCGAAAGCTCGACGGCCGACTGCCTCGTGACGTGGAAACCATTTGCCTGAAGTGCTTGGAGAAAGACCCGGCGCGGCGTTACCAGACGTCGGCCGAGCTGGCAGCGGACCTGAAACGCTGGCTGACCGGCCACCCGATCATCGCACGGCGTGTCGGCCGCATGGAACGAGGTTGGCGCTGGTGCAAACGCAATCCAACGATTGCCAGACTTTCTGCCGTTGTCATGCTCGCCTTGCTGGCCGGAATCGTCATCTCGACCCGGTTCGCCATCGAGGCTAGCCTCGAAGCCGACTTCGCACGATCCGAAACTGATCGAGCTGACGAGAGAACTGCCGCCGCAAATGTCAGTGCCGACGAAGCCCGGCGGCACCTCAAGACTTCTGAACGGAACGCCTACAACTCGGACATGCTGCTTGTACAGCGCGACTGGGAAGCTGCGAACATTGACCACCTCCGGGAACTGCTCGACCGGCATCGCGACCGCGATGACATCAGGGGCTTCGAGTGGGGTTACTGGGACCGCCTCGCGCACAGTGATCTGCTCACGCTCAAAGGACACACCAGCGGTGTCATCGGCGTGGCGTTCAGCCCGGATGGAACGCGGCTGGCCACGGCGAGTTATGACCACACTGTGAAGGTGTGGGACGCGGCAACGGGGCAGAAGACGCTCACGCTCAATGGGCACACCGGGAGTGTCAACAGCGTGTCCTTCAGCCCGGACGGAACACGGCTGGCCTCGGCGAGTTATGACAGGACGGTGAGGGTGTGGGACGCGGCTACGGGGCAGAAGACGCT
>CAUZVF010000122.1:0-9149 GCA_963582955.1 Planctomycetota bacterium | reverse complement strand
AATCAGCGCCACTTTCGCGGAGCGAAAGGCGACTAAATGGATTGACCATCGAAAAAGTGATTCATTTGACTATCGAATCGAGTTCTGCCTCTGCTTCAAAGCAGTCGACGTATTACGAATTGCGCCTGGCAGCCTATCTTTTTTCGTTGAGCGAGACAATTCGACAGCCGAATCGTAAGTTCTAGCGTACCGATGTAGGCAAGAAGGTGAGTCAGTTGAGTCCCGTAGACTTACTCGACTTCTCCCGAGCCGTTCTTTGACGGTTGTTGCCGGGGACTCGCAGGTAGATGAGCGTTTTTCGCAGGATTTCCGCGGCGGTTGGGGCGGCGATGGTTCCGCCGTAGTGGTTTTTGCCGACGGAAGGTTCGTCGACGACGACTAGCACCAACACTCGCGGATCATCGGCGGGAGCGCCGCAGACGAATGAGCTGACATGGAGACGCGACGAATATCGCCCGGTTGCCGGGTCGGGCTTTTGAGCGGTGCCGGTCTTGCCGAAGACTTCGTAGTTCTCAAGCCGGGCCTTGCGTCCCGTGCCACGCTGCACGACTTGGGCCATTGGTTTCCGAACGATCCAATTCGCAACATCGGCACTGACTGTGCGCGAGACGACCGATGATTCCGACGAATTTTGATACGTATTCTCTGAACCAGGACCGATCGTCGAGTCGATGTCGTGCCGCATGATTTTTGGTCGCAACAGCCGGCCTCCGTTCGCCAATGCGGCGTGTGCGGAAATCAGTTGAATTGGCGTCACGGCGATTTCCTGGCCCATGGGAATGGAACCGGTCGAATACGAATTCCATCGCTTCAGTGGCTGCAGGATTCCGGTCAGTTCGCCGGGCAGCCGGATTCCTGACTTGCGGCCAAATCCAAATACCACCGCCGCGTTGAACAAGCCCTGGTTTCTAAGCCGTTGCCCGATTTTTGCCATTCCAATGTTGCTCGATTTGACAAGGATATCCGTCACGTTCAGCGCGCCGTATTTGTGGTGATCGTGCAGGATGCGGCGGCCCATCCGATAGGTTCCCCAGCCACAATGAAACGTCTCGTCGAATTTGATGCGATCCTGATCGAGTGCGGTGGCCACGATGATTGGCTTGAATGTTGAGCCCGGTTCGTAAATCGACGCGATTGCGTTGTTCTTCCAATCGGCATCAGTTGCCGTCGCGGGAGAGTTGGGATTGAAGGTCGGCCGCGACGCCATGGCGAGCAGTTCGCCGTTGGCGGGATCGATCACGATCACCGTGGCACTCTTCGGCTTCCAAGTCTCGATCAGCCTATCGAGATTGCGTTCGGCGTGCAGCTGAATCACCGAGTCAATCGTCAGAATCACGCTGCGTCCGGCCTGCGGCGCTTCTTCGATGTATTCTTCAACACCGAGGATGCGGCCATGAGCATCGCGGATCAGCCGGCGCCGGCCTTCTTTGCCGGATATGACCGTGTCGAAACTTTGTTCAATCCCACCCCGGCCGCGGCCATCAATGTCGCGAATCCCAATGACGTGAGCGGCCAGTTTCCCGGATGGATAGCGGCGCAAAAACTCTTCGCGAAATCCGTAGGTTTGTTTTGGAAGGTCGCTCGATTTGATGCTGTCGACGACTTGCCGGGCCAGACGGCGTTTGACCCACAAGAAATGTTTCTGGCGGTTATCGTCAATTCGCTTTCGCAAAGTTTCGGAATTCAATCCGAGGATTTCCGCCAACGTGTCGGTGACCGGGCCGGAGTCGGTGATTTGGCTCGGCACCACGAACAGACTGCTCGCTCGGATGGTTGTCGCGAGAACTCGTCCGCGTCGGTCAAGGATTTCTCCGGGGCGCGGAGCGATAATCACGTCGTGGAATCGCTGCCTGATTCCCAGACTGGCCAGATTTGTCCGGGCGAACCATTGAAGTTGCACCAGCCTGCCCGCGAGCACCATCCAGGTCAGCACGACCAGCGCCGTGATGACGCGGCTTCGCCAGACGATTGAATCGTTTGAACTAAGTTTGTTGTGGTTCATTGAATGACGTGTCGGGTGGCTCGTTTAACGGCAAGCCGCAGGCGATGGTGTCGTCGGAAAACAACCGTCGCCTGCGGCTGGCCGTTAGACGATAGAAAATGACATGTTCAATCGCGCGAAGTAGACAGCATGTTTGGAATTGACTGAAACCAACTCTTGCAGAGAATCATTTCGAGTCTTGCACTGAGACTTCCGCGCCAGTTGCGCGCAGTTTTCTGTCGCCTTTCGCTCCCGCGAAAGTAGCGCTACTTTCGCGGAGCGAAAGGCGACTTTGGTTGCGGCTTCGCCGGGTCATGTGACGGCGTTGCCCGTTGCCATTGAAGCAACGGAATTCGTGACCGTCGTCGGACGACGGGGTTTGTTGGCTGACGCAGTTCAAGTTCTCCGTTCTTCAGTGGATCGATCAGTCGCACGGGCGTTCCCATTTGTTGCGAGCGCAATCTAAGTGTCGCATGCTGTTCGATCAGCACGTCAAGCTGGTAACTCTGACGAGTTAATGAGCGGCGGTAGGCCAGATTGCTTTTCTCGATGGCGACGCCAATGAGCGAAACCATCACAACCATCACAACCGCGCAGGTGAAGCGAAAGAACATATCCGGTACAGCCCACGATCAAGGAACGCCATACGACGCAACCATCGAACACCGTGAGGAATCAAGAAAGATGGCTGTGCCATTACGATGTTCTATTTATCGGATCGCGCGGGGGCTTTCGGCGAGCCGGACACTGCTCGCGTCGGTCGGTAATCTCAGGATCGTTCCGATTGTCAGGTTATCGGGACTTGAAAGCCGCGACTTGTTCAGTTGATAGATTTGGACCCACCGCGACGATCGTCCCAAGTGGCTCTTCGAAATGCCCGACAATGTCTCTTGGCCGCCGACCAGGTACATCGGAGTTCCGTCAGAACCGATGAAGAACCCCGGTGATTGGTTTTTTCGGACAACGGATGAAACCCGCGTCGCCGCTTTTGGGACCAGCTTGGGATACTTGGCTTGAAGAGTTGCACGGGAGGGCGCGGCGATCCTTGTTCCCGGCCTTAACCGCTTTGGATCAAACCCAAAGCTCTGGTTGTACGCCGTCAATGCCTGAAAATAGCCGGCGGAACCGTACAGCTTCTTCGAGATCGTCCAAAAATTATCACCCGACTGAATCACATAGCCGTTGCCCGGCAGTCTTGTTCCGGAAGGTCCGAACGTGGTCCGTCCGGTCGAGCGATCGGCGAATTGATTCGCGCCGAGACCGGTTTTTGGCGCCGCAGCGGGAATGAGTTTCGGAAATTGACGCTGCAAAACTTCACGGCTTGGGGTGAGCAGTTTCATTCCCGGCCGCAGTCGTTGCGGATCGGCATTCCGGTTCTGATTGAATTTGGCCAAAGCCTGAAAGTAGCGGATGGTGCCGTATTGTTTTTTGGAGATGGACCAATAATTGTCTCCCGGCTGGACAACATATTCCGAGTCTCCCGCCGACGTGACCGGACTGGTGGGATAAATGTTTGAATTTGCCGTAGTGTCAATCGTCGAACCAATCGTCGTTGTCGTACGCGTTCCCTTCGAAAAGCCGGCATCCAAATCCACGACGGGCGACGTGTCCGACTTTTCGATCCCGTCGAACGGTGCGGCTTGGCGGCGGATGTTGTTCTGGTTCACGAAATCGGAATTCGGTGACGGAACCGGATTCTGCTCGAACGATTGTGCTTGGCGTTGTTGGTCGATCGAGTTGTCCCACGGTTCATTCGAACTATCAGTATTCTGTTGAAGACCAGTCGCGTCAGTCTGAGCAACGCTGATTGCCGGCCGCCGTACGATCGTGCTACTTCCAGCGCGTTCGCCGTCGATTGCAACGGGTTGATATCCGCCAAATTTTGAATCCCGTTCCGAGTCAGCGAATGACGGCTCGGAATTCTCTTCGGCAGCGAATACGTTGTCGATCACAGGACTTGACTGGCGCGATGGATTGTCGAGCGATTGCGAATTCTCACCCGTTTGTGAAACTGGTGCGGGTTGCACAAATGCGTCTTGCGTGGGAGAAATACTGACTCGCGAGTCCGATTGGGCGGTCTTAAATTCACTCTCGCCGGTGCCATCAAGGATTTCACCGGTTAGCTCTGTCCGATTGACATTTTCGTCGGCGTTTGCCTCTTGCGCGATCGCGGCCGTTGTTTCTTCTTCTGGGAAGAACGAATTCTCGTCAATGGAACGAGTCGGCTGATTGGGCTCGGTTTGTTCGCCGAATGGCGGTGAGGTATCTGGAAGTTGCCGTGCCGGCTCAGTTTGCCGAGAAGATATGTCGCCGCCATTCTGGTCTTGATCGGAATCGAAGACCGCTGTTGTCTGCTGCTGCTGCTGCTGCTGCTGCTGCTGTGTGGCTTGCTGAATGTTATGCGAGTCAGGCTGTTGGCGGAAAGCGGATTCGCCAAACGGGTCGGCTTCTGTTTGGGCAACGTTTGGCGAACCGCCATTTCGGCGATCTGGCTCGTCAAAAAACGGATTGGATTCCGATGACGACGATTGGCGGGGATTGCTGATTCGGGAATCACGTGATTCGTCTTGGCCGAACGGGGCACGCGTGCTCGCATCACTGGCACCTTGCTGACGTGTTTGATCAGCTCGCGCCTGGGCGTCGGCATCAGGTATCGAATCAGTGAAGAGCAGGGAATTCGCGTTCTGCTTCTCGGATTTCGTCACCGGTGTGTCGGCATCAAAGTCCGTGGGTGCATTCTCGTCAAATGGATCCTGTTTTTGCTCGCGCGTGCCATCATCATCTGTTTTTTCTTCGGCGTTTTTTGGCGGCGAAATGCTGACAGAATCTTCATCGTCTGACGTCGTTTCACCGTTGATGAAAGCCATCAAAGAATGATTCGGGTTCAGTTTGTCATAGACAACGACGCCGAAAGTGATCAGCAGGATCAGTATCAGCACCAGTCCGATTCTCGATTCCTTGGACATACGACGTTTCCTTTTCTTGAATCCCCACTCGGCGTCCTGATCGTCGGTGTTGGCCGCTTTCGTGTCGCCGTCGTTCATTTCTTCATCGCCGTTCTCAACTTCGCCGTCCGGCTGCGCGGATTCATCCGGGTCTCGTTCGACGTCGCCGTGATCGGTTTCTTCGTGAGGTTGTGCCATGATTCACCTCGAAAGGCATGTTTTACAATTCTGTCTTCCAACGAATGGAATGTGATAACAGCAAGCCGGCCACCGGGCTTGAGTGCCGAAACCAGACTCCCGGCAAGTGCGTCGCCGAGGTGTACAAGTTCGTGATTGACAGCGATTCTGAGTGCCTGAAATACACGTGTTGCCGGATGTTTTTTTGAGGTTGATTGAAATCGCCTCGGGATGGCTCGTTCGACGGCGTCAGCCAATTCCTCGGCCGTCCGAATCGGATTGCCTTTGCGGTGTGATGTTAGTTCGCTCGCGATTTTTCGGCTAAATCGTTCTTCCCCGTATTCCGTTAATAGTTCCGTCAATTCAGAGGCATCAAGCTGTTGAATTAGTTTCCAGGCGGGTGTGCCCGATGTAGTGTCGAATCTCAGATCCAAGGATCCGCTTGAATGGAAGCTGAAACCTCGTGCGTTGTCGGCCAATTGGTCTGATGACAAACCCAGGTCAAGCAGGATGCGATCGACTGATTCGAGTGTTGGTAAATCCAGTTCTTCGAGTGCGTCATTCAGATTCAAGTAGCTGCCGTGGTGTAAGTAACAGTTTTCGCGTGACAGTTGTTTCGCAGCCAGTTGCAGCATCATCGGGTCGCGGTCGAGTCCAATCAAAGTGCCGGACGGGTTGATTGCGTTCTGAATCAGCCGACTATGTCCGGCGGCTCCGACAGTCCCATCGACGACCGTCATTCCGGTTTCTAAATCGAGTTGTTGTATGACTTCACGAGCCAATACCGGGACGTGCAGCGGCGCATTCCGCTCATCGCTCGGATGGCTCGTTTTGGACATTGAAAGTGGTTGTTTGAGTTTTGATTCAGAGAGGCCGGGGAACGTTGTTATTGGCTGAGAATGGAGACTACCCCGAACTCGTTGCGGCGTCCAAGAACTGGAAACCACAGAATGAAGTGAGTTTCGACCTCAAAAATCTGGTGGGTTGTACGTTTTTCCCGAATTCATGGAAAGATCAATCTAGGACGTGTTGCTCAACTGCTCAACACCCACGGATAGAAATGTCCCGTTTGGGGCATCGCCGTGACGGATTGTTTTCCTTGGAAAATCGCAAGACTTGATTTGATGATAGACAGAGTCGCAAGAAATCGGTTGCGCCACGGTCAATGCCCAAATTCTTGCGAATCCGCCTACCAAAATCCGTCACGGCGTTGCCAATCAGAGCGAGCGGGACGCGTCGGCGTCCCGGCTATCAGAAACAGGAATCAATCCCTAAAAAAACCCGGCTTTGTGGGAAAGCCGGGCTTTTTCGTTTCATCACCGTGCCAGTTTCAAACCATGCCTCAATCTGGAACCATTTTCGATCCGCCCTTCAACGTCAAATCCAATTCACCGGGAAATTCCATGTCGTTCGCCGACACCTTCAACTTACCTTGAATTCTCACCATTTCCGTGGACTTCGTAATCATTTTCAATTCACGATCGTAAAATAAGACGCCTTCCGACTTCTTGACCTTCAGTTCGCTGCTGAGGATCTTCAATGGGCTCGGTGAGTAATGGGCTCGGTGAGTCCGCGTCCATTTGGAATTTGACCGTGAGTGATGTGGCGCCGATCTTGTCATAGGTCTTGCCATCAATCTCTTCGACACCCAAATATTTGTATTCTTTTTCGAACGTCAGAGTCTGACCACTGCCAATCGGTTGCTTTTCAATACGCTTCCAGGTGTCACCCTTCTTGACGGCTTCCTTGGGATACCGAGCGAGCTCGATTTTTGCCGCTTTCTTGTATTGTTCGAGATCGGCTTCTTTCTTCAACGCCTCGTCCAAACCTTCCAACGGATTTCCGATATAGGCCATCGACTTGACCTTGTGATCCTTGCCAATGACCATCGTGAATTTCGCTTTCGCGATGGCGCGAAACAGCTTCAAGATCGCATCCAATTGAGGATTATCATTCATTTTGTCGGGGTCGCCCGAGTCGAAATTCAACTCGATACCCCCCGGCAATTTCATGTTAGACTGCATGACGTCGAAATGTGCGGTGACTGGCCAAGAGCCATCATCTTTCTGCTTGCCGGTCACTTGCTTCATGATCATGAATTGCTCGACCTCGGTTTCGATATTCATTCCAGCAATCGTCAACACCTGCTCGATATTGCTTTCTATTTCGATGGTTGCCTTCGCGCCTTCGACATACTTCGGATTGTAAACAATCTTGGTGTCTGCGGCCGAAGCCGGCGCGAAACCAATAACCAACACGGTCGCAGCCAACATTGGACGAATCATGGGGGACAACTTTCTGTTAGTGATGTCCAGGCTGTCGAACGTGAACGACGCCGTCGCATCGCTCGATTGGATGTCGATTCCGCGGTCGGTACCGTTGCTGATCGTGGTCTGTCCGAAGTCGAACACGGCAGCGGCGGCAGTCGAATCGATGTCGATACCCAGCGTCCCCTGTTGGATGCTGGTGTTACCGTTAACAGTAAAACCGCCACCGACCGTGTTAAGAACAATTCCCGTACCGGGATTATTGGTCGTTATTAGATTGTCGAAGGTCGATCCGCTGGCAACGGTGCCCGTCACGAGGTCCAATATGCTGCCGGTGCCGCTGATATCGACGTTGTCGACCGTCAGCGTGCCGAAGCCATTGCCGTCGATCGCTACGCCTGATCCAGTGTCGCCAACGGCCAGTCCGCGAATCGTGTTTCCACTGGCGAGTACGATGGCGTCGGCGTTCGCATTGGTCAAAGTCGGATCGGTGCCAGCCGCCGCGATTGTCGTGGACACGTTGCCAGTTCCCAAATCCAGCGTCAGAGCGGATCCTTCGCCGTGCAGCGTTTGGTTGTTCAACAACGTGATTCCGCCCGTGTAGTCAGCTCCTGAATCCAGGAAGATAATTTCGCCCGCGGCATCGGGCCCGGTTGATCCTGAGACGTCGTTCAGATTGTCGAAGGAATTATTGGACGTGCCGTCTCCGCCCGTGCCGGCGTCGCTGTCGATGAACCACACGATGTCCGAATCCAATGCAATTTCGACATTCCCCGTGTCGTTGCCGCCGTTGCCATCGTTCAGTGTGAACGTGAATGTGTCAGTGCCGGTGTCGCTGACTTGGGGCGTATAGGTAAAGCTGCCGTCAGTAAAGATCTGCACGGTGCCGCCCAGAGTGGTGGTTTTCGTTTCGGCCGTCACCGTGAATCCGGAACTAGGACTGTCGGGATCGGTTGCGCCGTCTTCCAACGTGCTTGCATCAGTCACCGAGGCCAGTGTTCCGGCGACGGTTGCTCCGCCGACTTCCAAGGCCACATTTCTGAACGTGTTAAACGCGTTGGCGCCGGTGAAATCGAACGCCGTCGGAGCGTCGTTGATTCCGGTGACCGTGACAGTGGCCGTTCCGTTGGTGGTATCCGTGCCGTCGCTCGCCGTGTAGATGATCGACGCGTCTTGAGTTTGACCGGCGGCAAGTGATTCGAACGCTCCGCTGGTATCGAAGACCACGCCGCCGTCCGCGGAAACCGTGACGAGAGCGCCGCCGGCATTTGTCGCCGAACCCAGCGTCAGGACTCCGGCCGCGTGATTCAGGAAGTCGATGTTGGCCAGATTCGTATCGGCCGCCCAGTCATTGCCGAGATTACTGAGCGGGACAAAACCAGCCGGATTGCCGTTAAAGATGTCGGGGTTGCGGAACAGGATCGTGTCGCGTGTGGTGTTGCCGCCGTCGGAGAATTCCGTACCGGGATCCGTGCCGATGATGCCTATCACATCCAGACGGGTGCCCGTGGCCGTGTTGAACAATTCGATCGTGTCGTCGCCGTCGAACGCCAGATTGGCATCGAAACGGCTGACGGTAAAGCTCACGCCGAAGGTTGATCCTGTTCGCGCCACAACGAATTCTTGATTGGCGGAGACGCCGATATTGCCGGTATCCAACTGAATGGTCGTCGTCGGCGTGGGTGATCCGCCCGCATAAATCCGGATTTCATAGTCGCGGGCGAAAACGTCAGCGCCCGTGGGATTGAAGATTCCTAGCGCCGCGGAATTGCCGGCCGT
>CAUZVF010000121.1:0-9154 GCA_963582955.1 Planctomycetota bacterium | reverse complement strand
CGGATCGTCCTTGACCGGGTTGCGTCCGTCGCCACGGATGTAGAGATAGGTCGGCGCCTTCGCGTCGGTGTCGTACGCGCGAGACAGTCCGGCCGTCAGAACTTTGTCCTTGCCATTGTCAATCTCGGTGCCGGTCAATGCCGAAACGGGGTCTATGCGAAAAGCATGCGGTTCAAAGAAGGCGCGAAATTGATAGTAGTCTCGCTGAGTGATCGGATCGTACTTGTGGTCGTGGCATCTTGCACACTTCAGCGTCAGCCCCAGCAGCCCCATGCTGGTTTTTTCGACCGTGTCGAAGAACCAAACGTCGCGGTCGAACTTGTACCAATTCCGGCCCAGGAACCCAGTCGCCCGCAACGTATCGGGATCGGCCGGAGCCACCTCGTCGCCGGCCAGCATTTCGACAATCATCCGGTCATAGCCTTTGTCGGCACTGACCGATTCGATGATCCAATCCCGCCACCGCCAAATGTGCCGCTGACTGTAACGGATTTCGTTTGAACCGCGGCGTCCATACCAGTCGCTGTATCTCCACACGTCCATCCAATGCCGTCCCCACCGCTCGCCATATTGCGGGCTATTCAGCAATCGGTCGACGACTTTTTCATAAGCGTCGGGTGCGTGATCGTCGAGAAAAACGTGCAGCGCATCACGACTCGGCGGCAGTCCAATCAAGTCCAAATAAACGCGCCGCAGCAATGTCGATTTGCTCGCGGTGGGTCGCGGTTTGAGTCCGAGTTTCTCGTGCCGGGCGGCAATGAATGCGTCAATCGGATTGCGAACACGTGCCTGATGCTTTACGGCCGGCATGTCCGGGCGAATCGGCGGCTGAAACGACCAATGACTGCGCGGGTCTTGCTGAGGTTCCTCGTTTGCCGGTGCGTTTGCTCCGTCGGCGATCCATGTTCGTAGAATCTCGATTTCCTTGGTCGAAAGCGGATCGGCATCTTGAGGCATGCGAACCGATTCGTCGTCCGAGGTGACTCGTGCGAGCAACAGGCTGTTCGCGGCGTTTCCGACCACGACGGCCGTCCCGCCATCACCGCCTTTCAAAATGGAAGCCGCCGTGTCCAGCCGCAATCCGGCTTCCTGTTTGAAGCCCCCATGACACGAATAGCAATGCCGCGTCAGAATCGGTTTCACGTCGCGTACGTACTCGACCGAATCGGTCGCGCCCGCAATGTCTCCGCAGAGAATCGCCAACACCAAAGCAAACACGCATGACTTCATCACACGATCCCGTGCAGTGCAGGACAGATCAAAGAACGCTTCACATCATACCGGACGATCTCGATGATGGGCAATTCGGTCCAATCGATCCCAGTATTAAACGCCACGCAGATCGAGCATCAACTTCCCGAATGCGCATTTGGGTACCACGGCTTGGAACAAGCCGTGCGGCGCAGCCGCTGGAAACCGCAGGACCGGCGATCGATCCCGAAACCAACGCTCAATCTCGCAACCACCCGCCAGAGCAGTTTCCAGTGCCTGCGGCACACGCCTTCTGCGGAGATGATAACCGCTGGAAAATGCGTATTTTCTCGTTATACGGATTCTGCGGGTGCAGTAACGATCTTTTTGTAACGATCGCGCAAACTGCGTTGATAGATGTTGAAACAGAAAAGTGGGGGGGGGTAGCGTGAGATGCGATGATACGTCATCGCTTTCGCTTCCCGCAATCAGTCTATCCAAGGCCTCATTTCATGTTTCTACACAAGATTCTTGTGGTGGTTACTTTGCTCGTCTTGGGTCATGCAGCAGCAGCTTCTGCAGGGGTGATCTACGGAGTGGATGACGTGTCAGACAACCTTGTCACGATCAATCCGGCCACAGGCGCTGTGACCGTTGTGGGCTCGTTGGGTGCAAATTTCAGCGATATCGCTGGCCTGACCTATGATGTGAACTCCGATATTTTGTACTCTACAAATAGTGTCAGTACGGACGTGTACACGATCAACAGGACGACTGGCGCCGCCACATTCTTGTCTACTCAAGATAATAACTTCGCCAGTGCAGCGTTCGATCCCAATACGAATACATTTTATGTCGGTCAGGGCAGTGGTGGCACGCTTCGCACTTTGAATCCAAACACTGGCGTCTCAACGACAATTGGCTCTTTTGGTGCTGGCATTACCTCTGCCCCATTGGGATTGGGCTTCGATCCCGACACGGACGTGCTATACATGGCATACGGTGGTACCGACACATTGTACAACGTCAACACCGCCACCGGGGCAGCGACCGCAATTGGCGGCGGGCTTGGAATCAATGGTAGCAACTATGGCCTGACCTACGACTTCGACGCCGATGTTCTGTATTTGACGGACAACGGACTCGATAATTTGTATACCGTAAATACGACGACCGGCACAGCGACCCTGGTTGGATCAACTCCAAATGTCGGGGGATTGGCCTATGTGTCAGGTGGATCGGGCGGTGCACCGGCGATCCCAGAACCATCGAGTCTGGCTCTTCTGACTCTCGCCACCTGCGCCGCCGGAGCCTTCGCCCGCCGCCGCAAGGAACAAGAGGACACCCCAACCCCAGTCGCGTAGCGCGTGCGGCACCGCCACCGGAAATCGCAGGACCGGCAAATCGATCCCAAAAACGACGCTCAATCGCGACAGCACCCGCCAGAGCGGTTTCCAGTGCCTGCCGCACACGCCTTCTGCGAAGACGTGGTACCCGTAGGATTGGAAACTGGATCCGGGGAACGTGAGCCCTCGCTTGGGACGGGTACCACGGCTTGGTTCAAGCCGTGCGGCGCAGCCGCTGGAAACCGCAGGACGGCGATCGATCCCAGAACCGATGCTCAATCCCGACAGCATCCGCAAGAACGGTTTCCAGTGCCTGCGGCACACGCCTTCTGCGAAGACGTGGTACCCGTTTCTGACGTCGGATTAGTCAGGCGAGCGGTGGCCGTTAGCCCGCTGGTTCGAGCATCACCGTTTGAAACCGGTCGGCTGACGGGGTACCACGGCTTGGTTCAAGCCGTGCGGCGCAGCCGCTGGAAACCGCAGGACCGGCGATCGATCCCAAAACCAATGCTCAATCCCGACAGCATCCGCAAGAGGGGTTTCCAGTGCCTGCGGCACACGCCTTCTGCGAAGACGTGGTACCCGTACGATTGGAACGCAGCCGTTGCCTCCCGGGTCACGCTTGGTCGATTTCCAGAATGACGGCCAAACCGACTCCTTCATGGACTCGTGAGAATGTATGCAGCACGAGAACGATGCCGCTTTGATTTGAGACAATCTCATGGTTTTCTTGTCCCATGACATCAGTGACGGTGCCGATTAAATCGCCCTCCGAAATCCAATCTCCCAGTCCGACGCACGGAGTGAAGAAGCCGGTGGCGGGCGACGGGTTGCAGACTTGCATGTGTCCCGATTGCGGTCGTCCGTCTTCGACCACGCGCTCGACCGCCGATTCCGGTTGTTGGCGGTCAATGATCTTCAGGTGCGCCAAGACGTTCAAGCAGCCGTCAACATAGGCGTCGACTCCTTCGGGCGAGCAACTGGCGCCGCCGAGGTATTCGGTGTAGATCGCCGGGATATTGGCATCGCGGGCAATCGACAGCGTGCGTCCGTCGAGGCCGGGAAAAGTTTCCCAGATGATGGGCAGGTTAAATGCCCGCGCCATTTGTCGCTGCTGCTCCAGCACATCGGGATTCGAGTGCAGGTTGTACCCGGCAAATGGCAGCACGGACATTTCGGTCCCGCCTGTGTGAAGATCGATGTAGAAGTCAGCGGTTCGGATCAACGAACTGACGGCATGCGCGATCTGTTCGGTAACCGAGCCATCGGGATCTCCCGGACAGGTCCGGGCGAGATCGAGGTCATCTTCCGCCGTCCGCTTGCCGCGAAAGAAGGCAGGTTCGTTGACGACCGGCACCAGCGTCACGCGTCCGCGAATCTGAGCCGGTTCAAGTAACTTCATCAGGCGATGAATTGCCGCAATCGATTCAAACTCGTCGCCATGCACGCCGCCGGTGATCAGCAAATGCGGGCCGGGCTGCGTGCCAACGATCTCTTTTGTTTTGAGTTCAATCATCTACTTCTTGCCATCCATCAGCGGTGCGATGATTCTGGATGCGTGTTTACTGTTAAGGTGCAGAGTATTCTCGGCCACGACGCTGTTCTTGGGGAATTCGATTGTCAGCGGTTCACCCGTGTTCGGATTCGGCTCATAGAAGGGTGCTCCCGTGCTGGTGACGGTAACACGGATGCGATGGCCTCGGTTGAAGATTTGGCTCAGTCGTCCGACTTCGAAGGCGACCTTGTAGACTTTGCCGGCCTGCATCATGACTTCTTTTTCGAAACCATCGCGGTATCGGGCTCGACGCACGTAATCGATAATCAGAATCGAACGGCCGTCGGGATAAACGTCGCTGACACGAACGATGAAATCCGTGTCCTTGGCCGTCGACGAGACGAACAGTTCGGCGTGGACTTGTCCCGTCCACTCGACCGGAGCCGGCAAGACATCGGTCGTAAATGTGCGGACTTCCGACTGTTCCTCGACCGCCCGTGCGTCACGTGCGCCGGGAAAGGAACGTCCCGGAATTTCGGCCGGATGAAGCGGGTCAGCCAGAAATGTTGTCGTTGCGGACTCGCCCTGCGGTTTTCTCGTCGACAGCTTGCCGGCTCGATGAAGAAAGTACGACGTCTTCGTCGAAGCGACGGGCCAATCGTCAGCCGACCGCCACTCGTTGCCCGGAGCGTCCGGTTCGCCGACGGCTCCCATCACGTAGTACCGCACGGCCGGATCGCGATTGACTTTGTTGTCAGCACCCTTCAGGTAGTGGTCGAACCACTTCACCATGTGCGACGCCATGTCGAAACCGGCGTTTGCGGGATAAACCAAGTCGCCGACCTTGTTGACTTTGTTAAATCGTCCGTGCAACCAAGGTCCGATGTAGAGTTGCTGTTTGCCGCGCGAGTTCTTTCCGCCGTGATGCTGCCGGCCGACGAAGCTCTTGGTCGATCCCTGGCACATGAAGTCGTACCAACTTCCGACGGTAAAGCACGGAACGTTCATCTTGTCGAAGTGCAGCGAGCAATCTTCGTCGGCCCAGTAATCGTCGAAAGTCGGATGCCGAAACCATTCGGCCAGTAAGGCTCGATTATGTTTCGGATCACGGCAAACGCGGTCCATGCCTTTGAATCGTTCGGGTCGGGTTGCGCCGCCAATGCGGTACCCTTCGTGAAACAGGCTGAGCCCCGTGTCGATCATGTACTGGCATACGAGATGCGGCGGTTGAGTGATTGCGAGAAAGTTTTGCGCGTATCCGGCTTGCGAGCTGCCGAACGTACCCACTTTGCCCGTCGACCAAGATTGTTTCGCGAGCCACTCGACAGTGTCGTAACCGTCCTTGAGTTCACCCCAACCGAGCGCGCGATAGCCGACCCATGTGCCTTCTGATTCCTGGGCTCCGCGATAGTTTTGCAGAGCGACGACGTATCCGTGTGATGCCAACTCAGCAAATTGCTGCCGCGTCCGAGTGGCTCGCGCGTTTGCATAACGCTGTTCCATCAACACCGGCCATGGCCCATCGCCTTTCGGGAAGTAGAGGTAGACCGACAGCCGAACTCCGTCACGCATCGGCACCATGACGTGTTTCTCGGCAACGTCTCCGAGATCGATTTTTGGATCGGCTGAGGAGTCTTGCGACGCGAGCGAAAGAAAAATGCAGCAAACAATTGCGGAACGGCAAAATATCATGATTTGGGATCCTGGCAATGAGTTCGGAAGCGCTGGGTTGGTCTGGTCGTTTAACCGCAAGCCCATCGGGCTGCGTGTTTTGTGCTCCACGTAGGCGAGCCTGCACGCGCACTCCGATGGCGTTGCGGTTACACGGCTTGTCCGGGGTTGGGTGTTCAAAATCAGCCTGTTCCTCGGTCCCGCTCGGCTCGCGGGACCTACTTGGCGCTGTCGTTCTGTTTTCTCTTGATCGTCGCCACGCCGACGTGCGAATACGGACTCGAGTTATCGCGGCGTTTGCGACCTTCCGAATCGATGTAATCGGTTTTCCAATCGCGGGCCGAGTAGTACAGCAAATAGCGATCGTCGAGTTTGACAACACACGGCGTTGATGTGTAGCGGCTATCGAATGCCGTTCTTCCCGCCGCCGCCGCGAATGCCGGTTTGTCGTGATGAGTCTTCCAATTCGTGCCGTCGGAAGACGTTGCACAAAATAACTCGAACATTCCACCCGCGCGATGGCCTCCGTACCACATGTAATACGTGCCGTGGTCTTTCACAACGAACGGATAGACTGTTGACTGAATTGAGCCGCTGGGACGAAGCACCGGCTTCGCGCTGCGAGTCCAATGGATTCCGTCATCCGAAGCGAATTCGTAAACGTTTTTGTAGAGTTCGTTCCACGCGTGTTCGGCCGTCGGACGGGAACCCATCCACATGCGATATTTGTTGGGAGCTTCTTTAATGACCGACGGCGAACGTCCGGATTCAAAAAGAGACTGCGGATGGACGTTCCATTTGATACCGTCGCGGCTGGTCGCATATCCCAAGTGCTGATGCATTCCGACGACCTTTCCAGCTTTGTCTCGTTCCGTCCCCGCGCCAGATACGAACCACATTTTGTAGACGGCCTCGTCGTCGTCGAACAGGACAAACGGAGTCTGCCAGACGATTCCCCATGGAACGTCCTTTTCCGTTAGAATCGGGTTATCGCCGTGCGGCTGCCACTTGATGCCGTCGAGGGATTCCGCGTAGCCCAGATCGATGTCATTTGTTCGCGATGAATCAGACGTGCCCAGGTACCACATGCGGAACTTGTGATCGTGGTAGATAACGTGCGGCGAATAAACGACGATTCTGTTCCAAGCCTGTTTGGTCGTGCGTGCCGAGAGAATCGGCTTCGTGCGGCGTTGCCATGGCTGCGGTCGCACGTCGAACGGATGTTGTGCGAGACAGAGATTCGCGGGAATCAGTGTCGCCAGCAAAATAACGGCTGTCGAGATTCTCTGCGCCGTATAAGATTCCAACATGAGCGTCACACCTTAGTAAGTCCCGCGAGCCGAGCGGGACAATTAACATCTTTCGGCTCCCGCTCGGCTCGCGGGGCCTACATTCGCACGACATGCCCGTCGAAATCACGGAAACCCAGATTAAGAATATCCTCACAAGGACGACCGGATATCTCAAGACCGTCACGTCGCATTCTCTGCAACCGTATCGCGGTTGTACGTTCGGGAATTCGCTGTGCGGAGTTGGTTGTTACGTGCAACACAATGGCCATGTCTTGAAAGGTCGCCGCTGGGGTCATTTTCTGGAAGTTCGCACGAATGCGGCCGCGTCATACTTGGAAAATTACGACCGAGAAAAACGTTGGGCACATCAGCGCGGCCAACGTTTTTCGATCTTCTGTTCGAGTGCGACCGATCCGTTCGTTCCACAGGAATTTCGTTTTGGCATCACACGCTCGGTGTTCGAAGCAATACGAGATGCTCCGCCAGACTTGTTGGTCGTGCAAACTCACTCGCACCGAGCCGAGGAATACATCGACCTCTGCCGCAAACTGACCGAGGTCTGCCAGTTGCGGCTTCACATGTCGATCGCCTGCCGGGACTGCCACCGCCAGCGAGTTCCGTCGGGCGCCGGTTCGAAACTTGCGATTGCTTCAAGCAGGCAGGAATTCCGACCGTCGTCACAGTCTCGCCACTATTGCCAATCGATGATCCCGAGTCATTTTTCGCCCGAATCGCCAAAGTGGCCGATGCCGCCGTCATCGATCATTTCATCGAAGGAGACGGATCAACCAACGGCGCCCGCACTCTAAAGACTCCGTTGCCGGATGCCATGGCGGCGATCGATCTCCATTCGGTGACTCTGAATTATCGAAACGAAATCATCGAAATCGCCCGTCAATTCCTCCCCGGCCGCGTCGGAATCAGTATCGATGGTTTCGCCGGAACATACGCCTGATTCGAAATCGAAGGCACACAATGCATATCGCACACCCATCTTGAAATCTCCGGTTAAAGAACTCGGCGTACTCACACCAAACCCTGTCGACAACAACACTACGCAGCGCCGGCAAGAGGAACCTACCGCGACGCCGAGTGGTCGCTTCCGCATTCGGCGCACTACCAGCGCAACGACACCACCGTGATGGGAAAGATCACGTCAAAATTGCCCGTTCTGAAGACTTCACTCTGAGTTCACATCTAATCTTGATATTGGCCACTCTGTGATCAATCTGCCGAACGAAGTTTTGGATTCTGACCGAACGCCTACCGAGTCACTTTGCAAAACGGCAGTTTGTAGATCGGGAACGAATTTGGCAGCGTCGGGAATCGTGGGACTTACGAAACCGTCGAGTAGATTGTGGTCGTCTACAATTCTAAAAAGACTGATTACCAAATTGGTGAGATTAACAGTAGACCTACCAATTGCCTCGTAAAATAGCTTATCTTTTGGTGTCAAAGTCATTGACTGGCTAATGCTGCTCTTCAATCCCGCTAGTAAATGCAACGTCGGGGAGGGGATGCGCTCATCACGCTCGGCGAGGGAGCATGCCGCCAAGCATCGTACCACCGCACTTCCGACCGGATGGAGCATATTGAGGCAATCGATGCACGCATAGTAATCCGAAAAAGGCGGGCTGAAACGCTGCGGCAAAGCTACTCGGACGGCTCGACGAACGAGCTGTAGATGTTCCTGCGCTAGCTGCTGCGGTGTCTCAGTTGCGACTTTTAATACCTCCCCAACTTCAGGTCGTCTTAGGAATTCAAGATACTTTCTTTTTTCGTACCTCGGATCTGGGTCATCCTAGTCCTCTGATGGATGTGCGAAATAGACGTACTGACTAATGAGTGATGACTGATGAACAACTGGTTCTAAGAACTGTAAACGTACTTCGCTGAGCAAATCGCGATTCTGACCACTAAGGCAACGCAAGATTGCGTTCGTAGGTCGACTATACATAATTGGTGCGCCAAAAGTGCTTGACGGCGGCGGCCCTATTGAAGTTGGCCCGTTCCACTTGACATTCACTGTGGAATCATGCGGCAAGTTCCACAACTCGCAAATCAGTTCGTTAAACAACGGCTCGCTGCTTGGAGGGAGTTGTGGTATTTCCTCGTCACTGGGAAGGGCGCCTTCACGCACCACTAACTCACTATTTGAG
>CAUZVF010000120.1:0-9251 GCA_963582955.1 Planctomycetota bacterium | reverse complement strand
CACGCCGACGCCGGTCGAGGATCCATTCGCGTTTACGCCCGAAACCGAAACCGATACTGAGAATAATCCAACGCCAAAAGCGCCGACGCCACGGGCGATGCCAGATTCTGATGCGCCATTCGCAATTGTACCCACACAGCAAACCGTTCCCGAAGACTCGAAACAGACGTTGCCAGAATCAACGTCACCATTTGACTCCGTACAAGAAACAGCCCCGTCCAGCTCTCTCGTCGATGAGACGGCAACGGAAAGTACCGAAGAAACGGCATCCCCAAGAGCTATGCCCGAAGCGTTTGAAAAGGCTCCGGCAACGACGGCTCCGGCACAACCGGTGCCGCTCCCACTCGAAATCCAGGCCAACACCGACGAGCCGTCGACAAAGCCGAATCCATTGATATTGGAATTGCAGCCGGCAAGTGCGAAAGACGGGTTCGGCGGCGCGACTCAAGGACTGTTTGACAACTCCCCGAATGCGTCAACGTCGCCGCCACTAACTTCGGACGCAGTAAAGTCGGCCGGTACGAATCAAGTGATTCCCACGACGCCTTCCGAACCTCCGACGTTGCCATCGTCGGCCGAACCATCGCCGAACACAACGGTTTCTAGCAATCCACCGCGAACCGTGTCGGTCGCAACGTCACGTCGCCCCGAATTGAAAATCGAAAAAATCGCTCCCGAGAACGCGATTTTGGGCGAGCCGTTGATCTATTCGATCGTCGTCAAGAACCAAGGAGATGCCGATGCGCAACAAGTTGTCGTCGAGGACCAGATTCCGAAAGGCGTCAGTTTGGTCGGTACGATTCCCCGAGCCGAGATGTCCGAGAGTACTTTGATTTGGCGGCTGGGCACGCTCAAGCCAAATGACGAGAAACGGATTCGCGTTAAGGTCGTTCCAAAATCCGAAGGAGAAATCGGCAGTGTCGCAACGGTGAACTTCGTCTCGGAAATCACGTCGAAAACCGTCGTCACGGCCCCTAAGTTGCATCTTGATCTCTCGGCACCGTCGAAGGTGAAACTGGGCGAACAGGTTGTCATCGATTTCAAGATCGAGAATCGCGGCTCGGGCAATGCAACCGATGTTTGGTTGCGTAACATCATTCCGTCTGGACTGAGCCACACTGACGGCAACGATTTAGAATACAAGATCGGCGATTTGCGCGCCGGTCAGTCGCGCAGAATCAAACTGGCACTGACGGCCGTCAAGCCCGGCAAGATCGTCAATAAAGCCGTCGTCACCGCCGATGGCGGCGTCACAACCGAAGCGAAACTGCCGGTCGAGGTCATGGGCAGTTTGTTGTCAATCTCCCGAACCGGTCCGAAGCGACGATTTGTCGGCCGTCCGGCAATTTACACCAACACTGTCAAGAACGGATCGACGGTGAATGTCGCCGGCATCACGGTCACCGAGAGCATCCCTTCCGGGATGGAGTTTTCCGAAGCGAGTGACGGCGGATTGTTCAGTCCCACAACGGGGACCGTCACATGGCGTCTCGCCAAGCTCGATGCGAACAAGACCAAAGATCTGCGAGTCACACTGATTCCCAAGTCGACCGGGAACAAATTCAGCAAGGTCAGCGTTGCTGACGAAGCCGGCAATTCGGTCAACATTCAATCTCAAACAAGCATCACGGGGATCGCGTCACTTGCCGTCGATCTGAAGGAAATCGAGGGAGTTGTCGCGAAAGGCGATCAAGTTTCGTTGCGGCTGCGGATCCACAATCGTGGAACGAGCGCGGATTCGAACGTGTTGCTGAAGTTGACAATTCCTGAAGAATTCAGCTTCATTCTGGCGCACGCACCAGTGAAATACTCCGTCAGCGGCCGAGAGGTGACGTTTCAGCCCATCGCCAAAATTGACGCGAAAGACGAAGTCACTGTCGATGTCGTGATGACCGCCATCAAAAAAGGCGATGCCCGTCTGAAGATGGCAATCGAATCCGACGCGCGATCTCGACCCTTGACTCGTGAGGAGTCGATCGTCATTTTTGCGGATGATGAATGACAACTTCCAAGACATTCTCGAGACGTTCGAGAATCCGTATCCCGGCCGTGATTACGAAATCGAATCAGTGTGCCCGGAATTCACGTCGGTCTGCCCCATCACCGGCCAGCCGGATTTCGGAACATTGACGATCACTTATGTTCCAGATCAGCGTTGCTTCGAATTGAAGTCGCTAAAACTTTACTTGCAACAGTTTCGCAATCATGGCGCATTCTACGAAGACGTGACGAATCGGATCCTCGACGACCTCGTCACCGCCACGCAACCGCGCCGCATGAAGATCGTGGCCGCATTCACACCGCGAGGCGGAATTCGCACGAATGTCACCGTTCAATACGAGGCCGCGTCGGACAAGTAATCAGGATGTCCGCCGGGTCGATCCATGAGATGAATGCTTGACACTCTTGCATTCAGGGACTACAAATTTTATCCCGTTGCCCCGTTCTTCTAGTTCGGCCCAGGATCCCAGATTCTCATTCTGGAGACGCGGGTTCAAATCCCGCACGGGGTGCTTGCGAGGCTCGGCCAGTTAATGGCTGAGCCTTTATTTCTAGGGCAACCGCCGGATTCTGCATGGCGGCCGTCGCAATGTGGACGGCTTCGGCTCCGGCGTCGAGATACTGCCGAACGTGCTCGGCCGATCCGGCGCCGCCGACACCGATCAGATGCAAGTGGAGTCCGCGGCGTGCAATCAAGTTCGAGAACACCTTCGTTTGATGAAGCGACGTGGTACGTGTCGCAGCGCCACAGATACCCCGCTGTTGTCCGTCGAAAAGTAGCGTCCCGTCGTCTCGTTGAACGGTTGCCGCGACACTGTTTGTCATGGCCAATCCGTCGATGAAGGGCGAGACGGCGTCGATCAATGCTTCGGCTTGTTCTTCCGTTTTGACGTGGCCGGTCTTGACCAGGTAAGGCACGCTGCCGACAGCCTCGCGGACTCGCGCGGCAACGATTTTCGCGGTTTCCGGCACTTGATAGAGTTGTCCGTCGCAAGTTGAGACATTCGGGCACGAGAAGTTGGTCTCGACGCAATCGGCTCCGCTTTCGACGGCCCATTTGGCACATTGGGCGTAATCGTCAGCCAGATCATCCATCGACCAATCCGGTTGAACCGACGCCACCACTGAAACGGACAACAACTTTCCTTTCGGCAACCGATCGCGAGTTTGCTCGATATCAGCACGCCAAGCATCAGGCGCCTTCGACGGCATCCCAAACGAGACCGCCCAACTCGGCCTCAGACTGGAAGCAGACGGCAGGTTCGATTCGCTGCCGCTTAGCTGACCGGTTTCCACCGGTTGAAGATTCGGGAGCGAGTAACAATCACGTTCACGACTGCGGACGGTTTTATACGTCAGGACATCGAATCCCAAGGATGCGTAGTACAGAATCCATTTCCCGTTCAACAAGGGCCCGGCCGGCATTCCCAAAGGAGAATCAACGGGCAGACCGCAAAACGTCCAGTCTCCGGGAAACGGCGGAACATCGACGTCGACGGGATCGGGTGCGTTTTCGAAGTTCCAGAGATACGTTTTCGAAATGTCGTAACGCGGCAGTTGGGTGGAATCGAACTCCACGGGCAGTGGTCCTCGGGTGTTAAATCAAATTCGATCGGACAAAAGGAACTCAACAACGATCAGAATAACCGTGACCAGCAACAGACGACAGGCCAACGTACGATCGGCCGGTTTCGCGCCAGCTCCGATGCCAAAAGCCGGTCCCAGACCGTTCCAGAACCAGAATCCAATGGGAATCGTGATTGCTCCCCAAGCCACCAGCCATGCTCGGTTGACGCCCATATCGATCAAGTTCTTGCCGTCGCCGACCGGGCTAAGAACGCTGGCACTCAGGTACGCGCCGTTGGCGATCAGGCAAAAGCCCGCAAAGAACGCAAACACGTGCAGGCTGGCTGACTTCCGTAATTTTGCAATCTGACACGCAAGCACGGGAATCACACATCCCCAAACCGCACCGCCCCACCTCTCAAACGCGGGATGAGGATTGGGAACGACGTCGGTCCGCGAGATTGCCAACGGATGCAAGACAACTTTGACAACTTGTCCGCCACTGATCCACGCATTCAAGACGTGCCCAAACTCGTGGACAACCATCATCGCCAACCACGAAAAGACGACGGTCGAAAAGATCAACAGGGCACGGTTGAAATGATTTGCCATTTGCGCTGCTCAGACCGAATGACACTATCGAATTAGTGAAGATTAGCGTTCCCCAGATTCGGACGGGATCTTGCCATTGCGGAAGCGTTCGCAAGCTGGCGTGTCAGGACCGATGATCGTCATCAATTGTGATTAGCGTTGACGACTCACGAACGCTGCTGCCGTGCGACGGTTTGGATTCCAGGTTTTGCGGAGCATCGAGTGCCGCACCGTCTTCCGTTGCGTTGACGGTTTCTGGTTCGGGCGGTTTGTCATCGGAATAATACAGCCACGGCGACATCCAGGATGCAATCCTTGGTTGGCGATAGTAATGGGGAATCATGTGGCCGTACTCGACAAGATGTGTGATGTTGAGTTCGGATATCTTCCCCTTCAACCAACCCAACTTCGCCCGGTCTTTTGGTAGAAACCCAGTTCTCCCCAAGGCTCTTCGCGCAAACAGCCGTTGTAAGGGATAAATTTTAAGCGCCAAATCGTGCCGGCTCTTAAAATTCAAAAGACACTCCGTGGGATACATCGCGTGCCCGTAACGTTGGCCTGGGTTCAACCAATCGTGATCGATGGCCGCCGCCGCGAACACAACCCGGATACGGTGTCCCTGATGTCCGCAAGCACAAAGACGACGACCGGCGATCTTTCCTCCGCCTATCAAATGCAAAGCCGACGCAGTCACTCGTACCCCGTGGCTGTGACTAAATAAGCTGACACGATGGTGGGCGGGAATCTTTGAGATCAACCGTCCCAGATAGAAGCCATTGAACTCGGCACGCCCGCCCAGGAGCACAATGTCGAATGCGGGGATTATCGTCGAAGCCGGGTTTCGCGGATCCAACGTGGTGATGCCACCACTGGGCCATGTGTAGAACACGACATGCAGAGGTTGCTCGGGCGCGGCCGCTCGGATCCAACGGTACATGTTGACCGAATCCGGGACGACATCGACTGGACGCACAAAACTGCCATGCACGACGATGCAAACGGGAATGCCCGGTTTCATCGATGCCAGAAACTCGCGTTCGTCGGACCAACGATGCTGCCCGTCGTACCTCGCGAAATCGAAACGGCAGCAAACACTGCGTCTAACCAATCCCTGCTGACAGCCTCGACTGCTGACAATCCAGAAATCCGGATGGCAGTGGTCGCCGAGTGCCGGTGCGATGGTCGAACCGTTTACAGCTTGGGACGGCAATTCCGGTCCCAAATCTGGAATAGTCCGATCGGGCGCAGCCGAATCATCTTGCCCTAAGACGCGAGGTGCAACGACCGTTGCAACAAGCGCGACGACAATAAACGAAAGAACGTCGATTCGACGGATCCGAGTCATTGCAGACGAGTCCGATTGGTTTGAACGCGATCACGAAGCCGGTCAAAGGTGTCCAGTCAATTGGTTGCGATGAAACCAATCAACTCTGTTATCGACCAACACCATTTATCGATGCGACATTTCGAATGAAGTTACGGTAGTAGGATTCTTGCGCCGACTACCGATTGACTTCGTCGTTTCATAGGAGCTCATTGTAAGAGTAGCTCAAACGCTATTGCGTCGCGGCACGCGTCAACGAGCATTTAGATTTGCGAAGTGTGCAATATGCCGATTATGAGTTTCGTGACGAGACTCAGTTCAACAAGCTCTTCGCAACAACAACGCGTGCCCGCTCAAAGTGGGGCTGCCAGGCAATCTCCGGCTGACGGGTTTTCAGACAATCACGAACGGCCTGAAGCGTGTTGCGGGCCATGTGCGGACATCGATTACACGCACAGGTTTCGCCGCTGGAAGCGATGATCCCGGGAACGGGAATAAACGTGTGCTGTGGCGCCGCTTTTTGAAGGGGATGAATCATGTTGGCTTCGGTCGCGACTAGGAACGTCCGCGGTTGCTCGATCGCCATGACGTATCGCCGCATTTTTTCGGTACCACCGATGAAATCAGTCGCTTTCAGAATGTTCTGCGGGCATTCGGGATGAGCCAGTATTTCGCTGCCGGGATTGTTTCGTTTGGCCCGCAACATGTCCTGCAGGCTGAAGATTTCGTGAACCATGCACGAGCCCGGCCACAGGATCATCTCGCGCCCGGTGACTTCCACCAGATAACGTCCCAGATGCTGGTCGGGAACAAACAAGATTTCTTTGTCGGGTGGAACTCGGCCAACGATCTCGACCGCGTTGCCGCTGGTGACGATCCAATCGCACAGACTCTTCACGGCCGCGCTCGTATTGATGTAGGCCACCGTCTCGAAGTCGTGTCCCTGTTGCCGCAACTCGTTTTGAAACGCCCGCAGTTTGTCAGCCGGACAACTCTCGGCCAGCGAACAACCCGCTAACAAATCAGGAATCAGCACTGTCTTTTCGGGGTTCAGCATTTTGGCGGTTTCGGCCATGAAGTGAACGCCGCTGAACAAAATCGACGAAGTCGTCACTTGGGTCGCGTCCCGCGCCAGCTTCAGGCTGTCTCCGGTGAAATCCGCCACGTCTTGAATCTCGCCGTCGACATAGAAATGCGCGAGAATCGTCGTATCGGTTTCTTTTTTTAGACGATCGATCTCATCCATCAGATCGAGCGGATCTTCATCCGTTTCAATTTGCTGGCCAAACACAGCTTGCGACATGTTGAAAACCTGGCTCACTATTTGAAGAACGAAATTAGTCTTGAACGCCGGTGACGTTCACGCGGCGGCTCATCCAGATTATAGGCGGCACGCACTTCGTTTTGTATGCGACCGCCAATGGCAAATTCCCGTCGATTCCTTCACGGACATCCAATCGGTATCATCAAAATCTATGTCCGAACCGCTCAAAATTCTATTCATCGGCGCCCATCCCGATGATTGCGACATTCACGCTGGTGGTACGGCCGCTTTGTACCGCGAAGCCGGTCATCAAGTGCGATTCATCAGCATGACGAACGGAGATGCCGGGCATCATCAACGATCTGGCGAAGAATTGGCGTATGTTCGGCGAATGGAAGCCGTGGATGTTGGTGAGTATTTGGGCATTCGATACGACGTCCTCGATCACCGTGACGGGCAGTTGCAGCCGACGTTGGAAGCCAGATTTGATCTGATCGGCCGTATCCGCGAGTACCAGCCCGACCTGATCCTGACACATCGGCCGAACGACTATCATCCCGATCATCGCTACACGTCACAGTTAGTTTGCGATGCGGCCTACATGGTCACGGTACCCGCGGTCGTCCCCGAGGTCCCTGCACTTCGCGACAACCCCGTGATCGCCTACATGGCTGACACTTTCACGCGACCGTATCCGTTTTCGCCAACAGTCGTTGTCGACATCGAACCGGTCATCGAAAAAGTCGTCGACATGCTCGATTGCCACAAATCGCAATTCTACGAGTGGTTGCCGTACAACACTAAGACCGAAGACGAAGTTCCTGAAGATCCGGTCGCACGCCGGAATTGGTTGGGCGAAAAGTATCGCGAACGGATCGCGTGGCTGGCCGATGCGTTTCGAGATCAGTTAGTCGACACCTACGGCGACGAACACGGCAACAAGATTCAATTCATCGAAGCATTTGAGCCCTGCGAGTACGGCTCGCCGCTCGATGCTGAAAACAAATCCCGCCTTTTCCCTTTTCTGGCAGACCGATGACCAACTCGCTGAACGAATTGCTTGACGTCGAAGACAAATCGATCTTTGAGATTGAAACACACGCGCCCGGTCCCGCGGGAACTTTGCCGCTCGACGAAGACATGCTGCGTGATGAACCCAGCGGCAATCTGTTCGGCATGACCCAATCCGCCGGCATGGGTTGGAATCCCGCGCAACTGCTGCGTGACCAGTATCTGATTCTCAGCACACAAGGTGGCATCCGTGCCGAAGACGGCCGACCGATCGCGCTGGGATATCACACCGGCCACTACGAGGTTGGTTTGCTGATGCAAGCCGCCGCCAAAGAATTGGATCGGCTTGAGAGACTTCCGTTTGCCGCGTTTGTCAGCGACCCGTGCGACGGCCGCAGCCAGGGGACCGTCGCCATGATGGATAGTCTCGCGTATCGCAACGACGCGGCCATTGTGATCAAACGGCTGATACGGTCGCTGCCGATGCGTAAGGGCGTGATCGGAGTTGCGACCTGTGACAAGGGACTGCCGGCAATGATGATGGCGCTTGCCGGACAACGGCATCTGCCAGGAATCATTGTTCCGGGCGGGGTCACTCTGCCGGCCAGCGAAGCCGAAGATGCCGGCAAAGTTCAATCGATCGGAGCCCGGTTTGCCCACGGGGAAATCTCGCTCGAATACGCGGCCGATATGGGCTGCCGCGCCTGCGGTTCACCGGGTGGCGGCTGTCAGTTCCTGGGCACGGCGGCCACGTCGCAGGTCGTGGCCGAGGCGTTCGGGATGTCACTGCCGCACAGTGCGTTGTCGCCATCAGGACAACCAATTTGGCTCGACATGGCTCGTCGCTCGGCACGGGCGGTTGTCGAACTTCAGCAAAACGAAATCACTCTGGCGGATATTTTGGACGATGATGCCCTGCACAACGCGATGACCGTGCATGCGGCCTGCGGAGGCTCGACTAACCTGTTGTTGCACATTCCCGCAATCGCTTTCGAAGCCGAACTCACGCGGCCGACCGTTGAGGATTGGAATCGAATCAACCGGCAAGTGCCACGGCTTGTCGATGTTCTGCCAAACGGACCGGTTGGACATCCCACGGTTCAATTCTTTTTGGCGGGAGGTGTTCCCGAACTGATGCTGCACCTGCGGACGCTGGGACTGCTGCGACCTGATGCGAAAACCGTCACGGGCCAGCCACTCGGTGAAATTCTGGAATGGTGGGAATCGTCAGAACGCCGCGGGCGGCTGCGCGAACTTTTGACCGAGCGGGATGGAATCAATCCTGACGATGTCATCATGTCGCCCGATCGAGCCCGCCAACTCGGTCTCACCAGCACCGTCACGTTTCCGGTGGGCAACATCGCGCCCGAAGGTTCGGTCATCAAGAGCACGGCGATCGATCCGACCGTGGTCGACGACGACGGCGTCTACCGCAAGACCGGCCCGGCCCGCGTCTTCACTTCCGAACGCGAAGCGGTCGCGGCGGTCAAAGGA
>CAUZVF010000119.1:0-9302 GCA_963582955.1 Planctomycetota bacterium | reverse complement strand
GTAATCCACCAGTCACGACAACTTGACGCCATCGCAACCCTTGCCGGCGCAGAGAATAGACAAACCAAAACAACAATCCCACACCAATCGGAAGACCGATCAGCCACACCGTGTTGTTTTCGAAGGAAAGGTTCATGAGGGAACTAACAGAATGTGCGAACGACCACGCCAAGAAACAATCACGCCACAAAACGATCACGCCTAAAAAAGCTAGCGGGAAGCGTTAGCTTCCTGGCCATTAGAAACCGTATTCCAATGCCGACAATTCGACAGGCAACAATATGTGCATTATCCAATTCTCATTAATCCGGATCGAGTGATATTGTCGGGATGCGAGGATCGCGATTGAAAGGAGAACCGACTCGGCCAGGAACCTTACGGCCTAACGGTTCCCGCTAGCCTTTTTCTCTCTCTGGGGGGCTAGTTGTCCTGTTCCGACAGCTTTTCAAAATACTTTTCGATCGACTTGCGATAATCCGCTGGCAGTTTCGCCGGATCGAGATTTCGCACATCCGGACCAGCCGATTTCCGCTGATCTTCGATGGCGGCCTCTCGGCGCAGAGATTGAATCTTGCGGATCAATTCCTTGATTGTTTCGACATCGAATGTGAAAAGCGGTTCCGTCTGCATACGTTCGAGCCGAGCAATCAATTCCTTCGCCCGTTCGTTTTGTCCGTAATCATTCTTCAAGGCCTCGATCAGATTCCGCAGTGCTTCGCGGCGCAGTTGCTCGTCGGATCGGCCGTTTCGCATGCGTTTCATCAAGCTTTCCGCTTGCCGGATTCCCTGCGAGATTCCTCCGCCACTCAATCCGCCATGCCCACGTCGCGCGAACTTTCCTGGATTGCCCTGTTCAAACGCCTTGGAAATGTCTTCCATCGACTTTCGCAACCGGCCCGCCGATTCACCACGCTCGCCGGTTTGCCGTGCGTCGGCGAGTTGCCGTGCCTGAGAATCGATCTCTTGTTTCTTCTCGTCACTCAGGGCTTTCTTGAGAGATTCGCCGAACCCGCCGCCCGCGTTTCCTTCCTCGTCAGCAGGCTCGTCGGCGAATTGCTTCAGCCGATCGGCTAATGCTTGGGATCGTTCGGCGGCTCGCTTAGCTTGCTGCTGATCGGTGCCGCCAGGATTCTGTTCGATGCGCTTCAGTTGCGAAATCTGCTGATCGAGCATTTTCTTCAATCGATAGGCATCGACCAGCCGGTCAAGCTGTTGTTGTTGTTCCAACGCGGAATCGAGCTGCTGCAGTGCGTCGGCCGCCTGTCCGGCCATGCGCCGTGCGTTGCGATCACGGCGAGCCAACGAATGATTGGCTTGCTTCAAGGCATTCTTAGCCGCGTGCGTTTCGCTTTCGGCATCACGGAACGGTTCGGGATTGTCCTTGATAAAATCCTCGACCGATTTCGTCAATTGCTGCTGTTGTCTGGCGAGCTTCGTGAGTTCCTGATGCCTCTTAAGAGTCTTCATGCGTTCAATCTTCTTAATCGCACGTTCGATGTTACGTTCTTTCAAGAGTGCCTGCTTCAAGAAATCGCCCGCCTGTTGCGCGTGACGCTGAGATTCTTCCATCAACTTCATTTCTTCGGCCAGGCGCATGTTTTCGAGTTCCGCTCGTTTTCGAGCCAGATCGGCATCGAGAGCATCCGACAGTTTCTGCAAATCCTGCTTGATGTCGCCGGCCAGTTGTTGCTTTTCAGAGTCACCGTCTTCGGTGGTCAGTTTCTCGGCCTGGGCTTCCAATTCTTCGCGAGGCTGCTTTTCGAGTACCTTGCCGACTTCCGATTTCTGTTGTTGCTCGGATGTGTCGCGCTTTGTCAGCTTTTCCAATTCGTCGAGCACGTCCTTCGTGCGTCCGGCCGTTTGTTCCAGGTCTTGACGAGCGGCCCGGTCCGGCTGTTTCTCGACATCCGCATATTCCCGAATGTTCTTCTTCAGCATCCGCTGCAATCGCATGGATTCCGCGAATTGCATTTCTTCGGCCTTGCGGCGCATCTTTTCGGCCAGCCGCGCCATCTTTGCCGCGGCACGGGCGAGTGCCTTTTGCTGCTTTCCCAACTGAGCTGGATCGGTCAACTCGAAATCCAGTATCTCGAGCGCACGCTGCATCGCCTGCTGAGCCGCTCGCTGTTCGTTTTGCAGCCCATCGGCCATCCCCGATTCTTCCGGGAATTCTTTCATCAACCGCTCGACCGTTTCCAGCAGCGCCTGTTGCCGGTCGGCAAGTTTTTGTAATTCTTCGGCGTCTTGCGTTTCCGCGGCGCGGCGTACGAGTTCTCGTTGTTTCTTAACAAGTTTGTCGAACTCGTCGGCTTGCAGTTCTAAATTGTCAGCCTGCTCTTGTTTCTTCCGCAACAGCTCAATCGAATCGTCCGCGAAGTCGTCGGGATTCTGAAAAGCATCGGGGTTCTCGAGCGTCAATTCGTGAACCCGCTTGCGAGCCGCGATCAGATTGGCCAACGCGGCCGTTTCGTCGCGGCGAGCTTTCGCGGCGTCATTTCCTTGCAACGATTTTGTTGCGACTTCTAATGTGTCCGTCGTCCGCTTCAGATGTTCCGACAAATCTTCGATTGCGTCGTTGTCTAACCGCGACCGTAACTGCGCGGCGAGGTGCTGAGTTGATTCCGTCAGGCTGGCTTCGTGCTTCGCCAAAGTTTGCAGGTATTTCTTGCGGTCTGGGCCGGGTTGCGGGCTGTGTTCTTCGCGAAATGTCTGCCGAATCACCTTTTGTTGGTGCTCGATCATGCCCGTCAACCGCGACAGCAATTCGTAGGCCGGGCCTTTCGATCCGCCCGGCAACTTATCCAACTCTTCACGAAACGGAAACACTTCGATGAAGTAGATGTCCGAGACATAGGCCGTCGCGTCTTCGCAGGTTACACACGCGTAATAGCTGACGACATCCCACGCTTGAACGCCGTGTTCTTCCAACCGGATTTCTGGACGATAGACGGCGTACCGCGGATCTTCAGGAACCGGCAAGGCGTGCGACGTCTCGACGCTACCATTGTTCGCGGTGAACCATTCCACTCGTTTCATCGCACGGTTCACGGCGGCTTCGATCTGCAAGGGAATGATGTCCAGACGAGTCGCTTGCAAGTCACGGCCCGGTTCGCTGATGCGGATTTCTCCCCAAGGCGACTCCTCGGGCGGCGCGATCGCGGCCAACGGTTCTTGCGCGGGGATTTCCAGCGGTGGTTCAACTGCCGCGTTCGCCGCCACCGATTTGGCCGCGTTGACTTGTTGCCACGGTTGAAAAGTCGCGTAAAACCAAGCCGTTACGGCGAACACTCCGAGGAGCGTCAGAAAATGTGGTAGCGCTCGTCTCGCCGAATATGGACTTCGACTGGGTTGCTCGGCGAGCACGACGCGCGTTTGTTTTTGAATGCAATCGGCGATGACAGCCGAGGACCCATCGGTTCGGCCCTCTAAAAATACCAACGTGTTAATTCGGTCCAACAGAGACCGATTGCTGCGCTCGACCGCTTGCGCCAATTCCGTGCGTTGGCTCGACGCGCCGATGCTCATGATGCCCAGAATCAGCCATACGAACCCACCGCCCAAAACCAGCAACACGAATATGATGGCAAGAACGACGGAATGTGTCAGCCACTCCATCCACATCGCGACACCCAGCGCCAACCCAACCAGCATTAAAAGTGATGCAAGCACTGCCGATTGTTTCACGAACCACAACAAACGCCAATTTGTTGACGCTCGTTTCAGTTGATCTTCAATTCTGCGATGCAGACGAATCACGGCCGGTCCTTTCGAAAAGAAACCCAACTGGTCTCGAAGAACAAAGCCAGCATACCTGCCAGCAGCAACCACCACCAGATGCGTTGCCGCAGGATTTCCGGCTTCGACAAGGCTAACGAGACCTTCGAGGTATCAGGTTTTTGTTCCCGGTCATTAGGCTCACGTTTCCACATCGCCAGAGTTTCCGGTTCGGCGGTAAAACGCAGTTCTGATTCCAGCGGTGATGGATTCACGGAAATCAAACTCTCGATCTCTTCATGATCATCATAACTCAGCCTGTACAGGCCGGGTTCGTCGGGCACGCGAAATTCCGCCTGGCCGTTGACGACTGGTTGCCGCAAGATTTCCTCATCGCTGCTGTCGGCCGTCACGACAACCTCGTCGACATTTTCAATGGTGGAAATCTTCCACACGCAAAGCTCGCCGGGGTGATAGTCGGTCGGCACCGAGATTTGCGAACGCGCGTGTTGCAGGCACAGGTCAAGGAATGGGATAAACGTCGGTTGCAATGGCCAATTGGTTTCTTCGCGGTTAAACGCGAATGCGAACACGAACAACTTTCCCTTGCCACGAGCCGCCTGCAACATCACCGGATCACCGTCGTCGGTGAAAACCAAGGGAATTGCGTCAGCCACTTTCAAACGCCGATACCGTTCGACACGCACACTCGTAAGGTCTCCGAAATCGGGCGATCGAAATGGAAGGAACACGGGATGTTCCATGAAGATATACCGGAACCGCGACGTCTTCTCGACGATCGATTCCGAGTTTACTTCGATCTTCAACTCGCGTAGGAACCCAGAGATCAACGGCGTGATTCGGTCAATAAACAAAATGACGCCCTTTCCGGCGCTCAGGCTGTCTCTCACTAAGTTGCGTGTCGCGTTCGATTGCAAGAATCGGCTCTCGATGCAGATCACGTCGTCCGAGTCCTCACGCCGAGGGTCGCCGACGTCCAGAATTCGAGACTTCCATCGCCCGCGCATGATGTCGGGTGACAGCGCAGTCTTCAGAAAGATCGAATCGGACAGCACGGCAACAGTTCCTTCTCGAACTGGCGGCAACGAGAACACGACCCGGTTGTCAGCCGGCAGCCGATCGTCGTCATTCTGAATCGTAATCTCGCCGCGCAACCACTCGGTCGGATCAACCTGCCACTGAGCCGCCAGAGTGAACGATTCGGGTTCACCTTTCAACGACAAGTCACGCCGCACGACCTCTTTGCCATTCGCGAGCAGTGTGACGTTGGCCGTTTCGATTCCTCCTTGATGAAAGACCGTGAACGCACACTTAGCAATGGCTTGATCGCCAATGAATACGCGGCGGACGACGGGATTTCTCAGGGCAACGTTGGATGATGATTCCTGTTCGTCGATTTCGTTGACCTCGACTTCAACGTTTTCCAAGAACGGCGGCGTGCGGGATCCGTCCGACCATTGGTTTTGCTGGCTGTCGGTCAGGAACACGATGCGTTTTGTTTTTCCCAACGACTGAGACAACAATCGATTGGCCGTGCGAAATGCTTCCAAATACGAACCGCGTTGGTGGGACGGAGTCAGCTTGCCGACAGTTTTCGCGGCTGATTGCCGGTCGTCACTGAAACTGACAACCACGTTCGATTCGGTCGTCAATTCAATGACGGCAATCTGTTGGTTCTGTTTCGATTCTGCCAACTCCTCGGCAATCCGATCCCGCGCGGCCAGGAACTTGCCAGCCGTTTGATGGCTCAGCGTATTGTCGAGGATATAAACGCGGCTTTCGTTGATCAGTATCTGCTCGTCGTCCGGATGGTACGGCCAAGCGAATGCCGAGACGATTAGCAGCAGCGCCAGAATCCTCAGCAACATCAACGGCCAATCACGCGGCCAGAACGGACGGCTGCGCGCCAGCGGCTGGTCGTCCAGAAACCGCATCGCCGAAAACCGCACGAGATCGGTTTCATCCCGCCGCCGCAGATGCAACCAAATCGGCACGGCAACAGCGAATGCTGCGAACCAAATCAGAGGGTAAAGAAACGAAATGCCCATTGACACCGAGACATCCCCCACCGACCCCGCGTCGGTAAAAATGTGACTGCATTGCTACACAAACCAGATAGCGACAGAAATAGGTAGCTCTGAAGTCATTGTTCCACCGACGCGGGGTCGGTGGGGAGGTGGTAGACACGGCTCGGATTCCCATGCTTCTGCAAGCTAAGTTCGCGTCTTGTTCGTTGCCAGTTGAATGCAGACAAGCCTGAGATATCGATACAGAGAATTACTTCGCGTTATCGTACCCTGCCGTCGATCGCGTCGAAACCGATTGCCGCCTTTCACTAAGTGAAAGTAGCGCTACTTTCGCGGAACGACAGGCGACACTAATTGTTCGAACGGTCCTTACCAAACCGAAACGAGTAGAAGTCCGCATCTTTCATCACAAACCTCAGCCTGACCGGCTTTCCTTCAAGAGCAGACACGTCGGAGCCGCCATTCCAGGTAACAATCTGGTTGACGCTGTCGCCATAGTGTTGCGGGCAGTCGTTCAGCGAGAAACCCGGCAGCGGCTTTCCCGCCTCGTCTTGAATCTCGACACGAACGCTGCCAGCCGCCGATGTGGCGTAGTTGATCGACAGCCGCCGGCCCGTGAACGTCAGCAGCTTGGTAGTCAATTCACTCCTGGCCAGCAGTGCGTGTAACGAGAGGTAGTTGTACAGTTGCGGAAATTTGGGCGTAAGACGGCCACTCTTGGCCGTTCTTTTGTCGGGCAGAAGATTCTGTCCTCAATGATTCTGTCAAACTGTTCGCGCTTGTCGACAGAATCATTGCGGACAGAATCATTACTCCTGTCGGAAGGAAGAATCAGAACTTGTTCCAAGATGTGGTATCCGTTTCAGCTCTACGGTGTGTGCCGCAGGCAACGGAAACCGCAGGAAGAACGCACAGACAAGAAGCGGCCGCGTTTTCTTTCAGACGCACAGGGCAGGGTTCCGGCGGCTGCGCCGCACGCCTTCTTCGAAGACGTGGTACCCACTTTGTGGCGCAGTATGCCGTTTAATCGACATACAGAAACTCATTCGAACTCAGCAATGCCTGGCACAGATTTGTCATCGCTTGCAGTTTGGTGTCTGTCTGGCCCGCGGTTGATGCCAGTGTTGCGAATTGGGCCTGAACGAACTCCAACGCCGCCGCGATTTCGTCGGCTCGTGCCGGGCGATTCAGGGCGAACTGCCATGCCTGGGCAATTTGTCGGGCGATCGGAGGATGGTTGCCGATTGGGCCGTGGAAGCCTTTGGCCGAGTTCCACGCCACCGCAGTTTCGTCATCGGCGGTCAGTTTCAGGTCGACCTGCCAGCCGAACGAATCAAACGAGGAATTCCCACGGCAGTCGGTGATGAAATCGATGGTGTCACCGCGTCGGACTTCGAAGGATGCGACCGAGGTGTCGGCATCGCTGTGTTGGGCCGTCCATTGGCCCAACAATCCGGCTCGGCTACTGACAACTCGCGAGCGCACTCCATCGCCGGCTTTCGACGGATGATGCAGCTTGCCGGATACGGTGACCGTTCCGTCTTTTGGGGCTGTCCAGCGGCGGATCGCGGCGTGTTGTTGGTCGTTGCCCGTATGGCCGCCGCTGGCGTTGATGATGACCCAGCCCAGTTTGGGATCGGGACGTTTCGGGCCGCCCTGCCATGCGGAACCCGTCCAATGCGGCAATGGTTGAAAGTTGGCTGTCTGGCCTTTGACTCCGTCAAAGTTGCCGTAACCAAATTGCCATGTCGTCTTTAGGAGTTGGAATGCATTGTGCTTGCCAAGGTCTGGCAGTGGGAAATCTTTGGGAGTTTCCGCCCGTAATCGTTCGGCAAAGAACCGGGCGTGTTTTAGCATGAAGTCGCTGTTCATCAGCATCAATGCCTGCGGAGCCACCGTCGAGGTATCGCGGCGTTCGCAGTTGACTTCCATAACCGGCGCGTCAAACGTCCGTAGAAACGCGACGGGTTGGCTGCGTCGTACGGTGATGTAAACGCTGCGGCGGAATTCCTCGCCATTCAGCGAGATGTCCTTTCCCGGAGTATTCGACGCGCCTTTGTTGTCGATACCGACGACGATCTGGCCAACGGCGTCCTCTTTGATGGGAATCGGCGGACCGAACATTTTTGTGTTCAACTTGCCACATGCCAGGATAATCGAATCGCGGATCACCTCGGCATCCAGCCGTTGGATAGGCTTCCGCCAGTAAAGCGAGTTGGCTGGATCGAGTGATTCTTTTTGTTGATCAGTAATCGACGATTGGCGATAGGCTGTCGAGAGCATGATGAGTTTGTGGAAGCGTTTGAGCGACCAGGGACGCAAACTCGTGTTGGTTTTGGCATCCTGCCGCGCGGTCGCCGCTGGCTCGCGGTTAAACGAAATTGTGGGCACGACGAATTCGCTGGCGAGCCAATCGAGAAGTCTCGGATGCGTGGGTTTTTCTCCCAGCACGCCGAAGTCGGACGGCGTGCCGACGATCGCTCGGCCGAAATGATGCAGCCAGATACGATTGACAAGCACTCGCGCCAGCAGCGGGTGCTTGCCGCTCGTTAGCCATTTGGCGTAGGCGGTGCGGCGTCCGGTTGTCGGGGCGTTGGAATCGTTAACGGGTGCTGCAAATCGTTTTCCGATGGCGGCCGCGATTGTCAGGCCACCGGGATCGACGGCATCCTTCGGAGCACGATGGTCGCCGCGATGAAATATTTTTGTCGTGGGCACGTTGCCGGGGACTTCAGACAGCACGCGTAAGAATCCTTCAACTGGTTTCTTGGCGCGGATTTCTCCGATTTGTTTGTTGTACGCTTTGATCTCATCAGCATGCTTTTGGTTGTACTGGTACAAGTTGCCGCCGGTAATGTTCACTGCCGGATTTTGTTTCAGCAGTTTTTTCTGTTCGTTGTTGCGTTTGTTGCCCGGAGTTTTGTAAGCCGTCCGCAGTTTGCCGCGCAGCGGTTCCTTGTACTTGAGCAGTTCCTTTTCCAGCGCTTCATCGATGTAGTGGGCCTGTTTTTTGTTTTTCTCGGCGTCGGTTTTTTTTGCGTCCGCCTCAATTTCAGCGGATTTCTTTCGGTCGGCGTCCGTGTAAAGCGAGACGCGGCGCTGGTCGGGCGTTTTCCAATTGTTCCAATTGATGGCGGGTTCGAAGATCGCTCGGAAGCGATAATAATCCTGTTGAGGAATCGGGTCATACCGATGGTCGTGGCATTGTGCACAACCAACTGAAAGTCCCAACAGTGATGTTGAGACGATCTTAATCGTGTCGGCCATGACCTGATTGCGGCCGACTGGGTTGTTGGCTCCGCTGCCAGTGCCATCAGCCGCCATTCGCAGGAAACCGGTCGCCGTCAGCTTTTCGATTTGGTCCGTCGTCAGATTTTTGTACGGCCGTGCCACCATTTCGTCGCCGGCCAGTTGTTCGAGCAGGAATTGGTCGAACGGCTTGTCTTGGTTAAAAGACCGGATCACGTAATCGCGATACCGGTAAGCGTACTTGCGCAATTGATCTTTGTTGGTATAGCCTTCCGAGTCGGCGTAGCCGGC
>CAUZVF010000118.1:0-9306 GCA_963582955.1 Planctomycetota bacterium | reverse complement strand
AATCGCCAGCCGGGCAACCGCGATCTTGATGCTCGTGTTGCCGCCGGCCATTTTGGCGTTCTTCATCTTTCGCGACCCATCGTACTTTGACAACCTGATGGCGTCGAACTGGGGCCGCTGGGCCACGGTGGCGGCATTCGGACTGCAAATCATCGGTTCATTCTTGATCATCGTTATCCTTAGAAACAGCCAACGAACCTAGACGGCCTGCCCGTAACGCTGAATTTGATTAACCCAATTTCGTCGCATGCCGTCCGGCACGGACGAATCAGGAGCCGCAGTGATGTTTTCAACGCCGACACTGATAATCCTGGGGATTTGCGCTGTCGCCATCGTCTTACTGGCAATTCGCTACATGCACCGGCGACGCCGAGAGCGTCCCGAAGGCGATCTGCTGGAAAGCCAACAGCCGACGCCCATGACGGATTCGAGCGCCGCTCAAGAAACTCCCGAACAACAATCCGTCGCACCGGAACAGACACCAGCACCAGCACCGGCACCGTTACCATCGGCCGAACCAGCCTTGGCCTCTGCCGCCAGCAGCATTGCCGTACCGTCAGTAGCCGCACGTTCGGCCGGCGGCGTTTCGTGGAAAGACCGGCGTCTGTTTGAAAAAACGACGCGATTTCAAGAACCGGAAATCAACGACGTTCCTGTCGTCGAACCTCACGACCTTCCGACCGCAGACACCAGTGACCATGTGTTCGGCGCAATAACACCGCTCTTATCAGCATCGCTGCCCGACACCGACGCACGCATTGATACCGCCAAACGCGAGTTACAAACAGCCGGCTATTACAATCCGCATGCACTGCAGAATTTGAACGCACTGCGCTACGTAGCAATCGTGGCGGCGATTGTCTTCTTTGGTGGATTGTTGATTGTGGTCCCACCGCAACTCGAGACAACGGCGATTGTCCTTTTGTTGGTCTTCGCATTGGCGGGATGGGCCTTACCCGGCCTGTTTGTCAAAATGCGAGCGGCCGAACGCACCAGTGAGATCGAACGTTCGTTGCCCGACATGCTCGATATGCTCAACATGTGCGTCAGCCAGGGACTGACCGTCAATCAGTCGTTCAAGCGAATCGGCCGCGATCTGAGTCCTGTCTATCCCGCTCTTTCCAAGGAACTGTCGATTGTCTCGCAACAAGCCGACGTCGGGTCAATGCAAGTCGCTCTTGATAACTTCTCCAAGCGAATTGACGTGCCGGAAGTGACTTCGTTTACGACATTCATCAGCCAGACGGAAAGAATGGGAACCAGTGTCAGTGCCGCGCTGGCCGATTACAGCGACAACATGCGTGCGAGTCTTAGCCAACGTGCCGATGAGAAAGCGAACCAAGCGACATTCAAGTTGCTGTTCCCGACGGTCGTTTGCCTGATGCCGGCGGTCTACATCTTTTTGCTTGGCCCGGCCATTGTGGAATTATCAGATTTCTTCACGGGCGGCGGCATCGATTCGATCCAGCAGAGCCAGAATGCTCTTCAGCAATTGAACCAATAATCGCTCGACGTTCCACGGCGTCCACGTGACGTAAGAACGGTGCGGACAAAAAACCAGAATTTTAGAGCAGTATGCCTGTGTGACTGATGGCTGGGTGCTAACGCCCAGAATTCACCCACGGATTCTACTGAACAGGAAAACTTTGAGCGGTCTGCCAAACGTGCGGATCATCGATGGCCTTCCGGTTTTGCCGCGAGCAACGCGCGCCGACAGTTTTGGTCTCAATTCTTCTTCGCTGCCATACTTCGAGGATTGCGTGCCGCGATTCATGGATTAAGATAGAATGATGAATTATCACATTCTTCTCACCGGCGCGACCGGTCTGCTTGGACGGTATCTCCTGAAGGACCTGTTGTTGGCTGACGCATCCGTCGCCGTACTGGTCCGGCCAACACGTCGTGAAACGGCGGACGACCGTGTCGCCGCCCTGATGGGTACATGGGAATCGAAACTTGGGCGTTCGTTGCCTCGACCCGTCGTCCTCAGTGGCGATATTTGCGATACCGATCTTGGGCTCGATCAGGCGTCGATCGGCTGGATCAACGACAACTGCGACGCCATGCTGCACAACGCCGCCAGTTTGACGTTTCAATCGACTGACAACGAAGGTGAGCCCTGGCGTTCAAATATCGGCGGGACCGAGAATGTTCTTGCACTCTGCAAGAAAACCGGGATTCGCGATTTTCATCATGTGTCCACGGCGTACGTGGCCGGTACTCGTCACGGACGCATCTATGAATCGGAACTCGATGTCGGACAGGTTCCCGGCAATGATTACGAGAAAAGTAAAATCCAGGCAGAGAAGTTGGTTCATGCGGCGGACTTTCTCGCGCCGCCAACATTCTTTCGGCCAGCCATTATTATCGGTGATTCTCAAACGGGATTCACAACAACTTTTCACGGTTTTTATGCGGCGTTGCGGCTCGGCCATACGTTGGTCAATTCTCCAGAAATTCAGGAACGGGATGAGGGCGAATTCGAACGGACCCGCCTGACGCTCAACGGTGACGAATCCAAGAACTTTGTTCCGGTCGATTGGGTCTCGGCTGCCATGGCACACATCATCACATCCGCAGAATTTCATGGAAAGACCTACCACTTAACACCACGGCAGTCGGTAACGATGCGCATGATCCGCAATGTCTTGGAAGACACCTACAACTTTTGGGCAACGGAATTCAGTGGTTCGGGCGAACTCGAAAACCCCACCGAAATCGAACGGCTGTTTTACGAGCACATTCAAATCTACAATTCGTACTGGCGGGATGACCCGGTGTTTGACACAACGAATACCGATGCCGCCGCGCCTCACTTGCCATGCCCTGAAGTCGACCACGAGATGTTGAAGCGATTGTCCAAAGTCGCAATCGACATGAACTTCCGTTGGAAGGACGAACGAGTCAAGCTACCCATCGATGCCGTCTAAGGGACTCGGCTCTATCCCAAAGCTCCGCCTTGCCGTAGCCGCGTTCGCCAGAACGCGGGTTTCCCACACTCTGGTGAGTTTGGCTACGAGTTTTGGGACAGAGCCTAATTCGTCCCCACTTTCTACGGCAGTGCGATCGTTTGCAGATTTGACGCCCCGCTTTCGGTTTTGACAAGGATGATCGCCGACTCGTCATTCAGCCGGTCCAGTTGGACGACTCCCTTCAGTTCTTCGATCGTTTCGTAGGTTTGGCCGGCCGTGCCGCCGCCGCTGACCCGTTCGGTGATCCCTTCTTTGCGGCCGAGGTTTTCAGTACTGATTTTCATCACGCCGCGTGCGCTGTTGGCCATCAATAGAAAGTCCTTGCCGTCTTTCTTGTAGACGATCATGTCGAGCGGACGGTTTCGGTTGCCCAGTTCTGCAACAGTTGTTCCACGAATCTTCTTGCCGGGAGTCAATCCTTTGACCGGGAACTTCACCAATGGCGTGCATTGAAATCCCGCCAACAGGCTTGGTTCGCCATTGATATTGAACGGCACGAATGCGCGAACGACGCTGCCGCTTTCGAGTCGCCCGTGGGCGCCATGGTAGATTTCCACAATCGTTCCCTGGTCGGCCGATGCGAATGGAAACGCGACTTGGCGAACGGCCGAAGGAGCCGAATTGTTTGTCAGGCCTGATACCATCAGCTTACCGTCGAAATAAGCCAGGTCGGTTATCGACTCGCTGCGCCGATTGCGGCGGCGACGTCCGCGGCCAGTCAGTTTGTCGTCGGGAGGATTCGGCAACGTCACTTTCGAGAAAGCGATGCTCTTGAGTGACACGACGCCGAGCTTTCCCGCGCCGTTGATTCGAATCAATGCTGGCACTGGTTCGGATTCATGCTTCTTCGTCACCGAGAGGTAGATATTTCCGCTACGCGGATTCACCGCCAGATCATTGATTGTCACACCCGCAGCGCGTGCCTTGAGCAGATCGGCGATGCTCTCGTTGACCGCTTTGATGTTGAGCTTCGCGTCTGACGGTTTGTCGGAACCGTCGTCCGTTTGAATCGCAAAAATCGTGGCGGATTTTGTGTCACCGACAAAGAGAATTCCGTCTGGTCCGAATGCGAGTGGGCCGGCCGATTTCAGTTCTGGCGTTCCCTTTTTCAAACCCCATTCGGCAGCATGGTTGATTCCGGCAGTGAATGCCATTACGGCAACAACGGTCAATGGCAGAAGAACTTTCTTTCGCATGGTGTGCTCCTTGTCGTTTTGAATCAGCTCAACCGTGGTGAATCTCAATCTTCCAACTGCTCGTACAGCGGCAAGTGGCGGTAATAAACTTCCAGCATCAGCAACTTCATTGACGTGGCATAAAGCCGGCCTCCGGTATTTTCCCAATTGTCACGCGAATGCCAAGTCCCAGCCAGTTGTCCGGAATTGAGCTGAGACTTGACGAGTTCGTCACGCAGCTTTTCGTTCCAGGCGTCCCAGTAAGGTCCTTGCATGTGATACATCACTTGTGTGCCGTAATACCAATAGTATGAAGTGTTTTTCTGGTCGGGTTTCGGCAGGTAATTCATCAGGAAATCGGCACCGGCCCGCATCCGCGGACTGTTCCGCTCGGCACCCATGAACTGCAAACAAAGCAGTCCCTCGGCCGTCATTGCCGGACTGGCTCCTCGGCTGTTGTATCCGAACTGGCCACCGACCGGCTGATTCGCTTCGACCGACTTCAACCACCGCGCGGTGTGGTCGAACGTTTTTTGAGGAACGGGAATTCCCGCCATTTCACCGCTCTTCAATGCCATCATTTGCCAGCCGACGACTGAAGTGTCGCCAGACTGGTTTGGAGTGTATCGCCAGCCTCCCGAACCCGCGTGTTGCGCCTTGACGATGAAATCCAGTGCCTTCGCCGCCGCTTTCTTGAGTTCGACGTCGTCGGTCATCCCACAGGCTTCACACAGCGCGATCGCCGCGATGCCGTGGCTATACATGTGCTGTGCGTCCCCTGGGCCAAGTAAATCACCGTTTTCCTTTTGATGTTCGGTCAGCCACTTTAGCCCGTCGGCGACCGCCTGCTTGTATTGACCTTCTTGGTGCGTGTGTCCGGCCGCCAGTAAAGGCAGCAGAGCCAATCCGGTTGCCGCGGTATTCGAGCGAACTTTGCCGGCTCCCGGGCACGTCGCGTGTTTGCCTTTGCAATTGGCGTGAAAGTTTTCGAGGCTCCAACTGCCATCGGCGTTCTGATGAGTGACCAGCCACAGCAATCCGCGATTGACGGCCACTTCCGACTCCTGTGTGCCGCCGAACAGTTCGATGTATTGTTTGCGAGTGTCTCCCTGCCGCAACGTGAACAACGATCTCAGCCCCACGTTGTCTTCAGCCATCAGCACGCGTGTCGCCTTCGCTCGGCGGCGGCTCAAGCGGCTGACGTGTTGCCCAAACGTAGGCGGCGCGTCGTACCGCTCTTCGTTCAGAGAACCCACGACGATGCGATGAGTCGTCCGGCTGGCTGGCCCCGTCAACTCTTTTGGAGTCCGCGTGTCGGCCATGGGAATCCGCACGTCGGCACGGTTCAACGCGACCTCGACACCGCTTAGCGGTTGCTCGTTGGGACGTTCACTTGACGCTAGTTCGGCCTGCGCTTCCGTGACAGCCTGAACGAGACGATTGTTCTGTTGAGGCCGTTCAGACGCGCGATTCAACCGGCTTGGCAATGCTGAAGGCTTCGATTGCTCTTCATCGGCCATCGGTTTGGAACGCTCGACCACGGAAACCGTCACGGCGAGTGCCGGGAGTCTTGTCGAATTTGCGTCCGAGTCCGGCCTGGTTGGCATCGGCGTTTCGGACGTGACCCGTTCTAATGTCGCCAATTCGACCGCGCGGTCCGGCACCGGCTGTTCTGATTCTTCGGCATTGGCTTTTGTCTCAGTGGGAAACGCGATTTGTTCTTCAACTTCCACGGCCTGCTGACCGGCGGCCGCTTGGCGACGATTGAAAAATGGATTGGCGTCAACATCGGTTGGTTTGACTGGTCGATCAATGTCAGCCACGGCGACTTCAATCGGCTGCGACGCGGCGGTTTGCGATGATGCCTTTCGCGGCAAGTCCGCGACCGCACCGAGTCCAGGTTTCGGCGCGACGGGTTCAACCCGATCGATGGCGGTGTCGGCTTTTTCGACCATCAATTCCGCGGGAGAATCGTTCGCGGTCAGCGTAGCCGGTTCGAGTTCGGTCACGGCGACACCGACGACGGGCACTCGTAACGCCGACCGGACCAATTCCGAATTCGTTTCCGCTCCGGTTGCGGCTTCGGCCGGTGACGGTTCAGCGGTCTCGGCAGCCTCGACAACGATTTCATTCGGCTTGACGAGCGAGCGAGGAAGCGGCACGTTCAAATCCTTCGGCCGAGCTAACGGGTTGATCACCGATCGCGGCAACGATGTCGACGCAGCCGCCAGCGGTTCGCCAACGGGAGTGGTCTCGCTCGACGGCGTCGGAACTTCTTGATCCGGTTCGACAACGGCAATTGGTGAGATCGGGCGTTTTGCACGCGTTAGATCAGGCTTGCGATCTGTTAATTGAATCTCTTCGACCGGCGCAATTCTGGACAATTCCGGGGACGTCATGCGTCGCAACGGCGGCGGCAGTTCCGATCGCTGATTCGTTGGTCGCAGTGCGGATTCCGTATTCTGCCGATTCAATTCCGAGTCGCGCTGTTCGACGGGTGTCTCCGTTGGTTTCGTGACCGCTTCCAGCGGCCGTTGGGATACTTCCACCACTTCGATCGGTTCCAAACGAGCCGATCTTCGACGCTCGACGGGCATCGGTTGCGACGTCAGTTCTTGCGGTGCCACGACTTGTTTCTTCGGAGGGACAAACAATACGTCTTTCGACGGCAAACGTCGCGCACGTTCGACTGAGATTGTCGGGACGGGATTGTCGGTTCGCTGGGGAACGCTGATCGACTCGGTTTCCTGCCGAATCAAATCGGACGGGTCGGTTGGTTCCAGCGATTTCAGGTCGGCGATTTTCTCGTACGCTTCCTTGCCGTCTTCATGCGACTGGTGCTGGTTGTCGTCGAATAACTGAGTCGACGGGTCGGCTTCGTGCAACTTCGTGACGATTTCCTCGATGACTCGCGGCAACACCCACTGCATCAAGGCCAGCAGAATCAGCAGATGGATCACAACGCTGCAGAAGAAGAACTTGGCCGTCGTCGCCTTTTCGACAATCCAACCTCGAAAGTACAGCACGGCCAACGCAATCGCGGCCAACGTCAACGTCATCCCGATTGCCTTCCACCAGATTCCGCCCAGCGAACGAAGACGCGAATTGTCCCATGCGATTTGTGTGACAACTTCCTCGGCGGTGCTGACATACAATCGCTCTTCGCCGTCACGATTGCTGGAAAACAATAGCCGGAACCCTTCCGGTGACAATGCCGGTTCCGTTTCGTTCGAATCGCTGTTGATGCTTGGACCCAGGTTTTCCGGTTTCTGGAATTCGACCCCCACAATTCGCGACCGGTACAGATCCAGGTTGGCCGTTTCCCCCTCGCGAGCAGGCCGGTTGGAAGCGAAGTAAAGAAACGCACCATTGGGAGCCACGGCCGGAGCACCCTCGTTGCTTCCGTCAAGATTAAGCGATCCGATCGCGGTTGCGGCTTGCCAGTCAGCGTCGGCCGAATCACGCCGCGCGACGTAGAGATCGAAGTCGGTTGCGCCCGATTCCGAACGCAGCGTATTCGACCATGCGTCGATATCGCCCACGTCGTTTTTTGACGTCCGATCAAGTTCGTCGTCGCGATCCGAGGAGAAATACAGCGCGTAACCATCCGGAGCAATCGCCGGTTCCAGCTCATTCGCCGACGTGTTGATGTGCGAACCGAGATTACGTGGCGAACTCCACGCATTTTCCGAATGTTCGGAAAGATAGATATCGTAACCGCCATACCCACCGGGACGGTTCGAGTAAAAATACAAGCGTTGGCCGTCGGCACTGACAACAGGACCAATCTCATCGGCCGGCGTATTCAGTTCGGCAATCGGCTGTGCCGGCCTCCATTTGCCGTTGCTCAATTGCGACCAATAAATCTCGGCCCCGTCAGCCGTGCTGCGGTTGAAGTACAACGTCGCGCCAGCATCGGCAAAGTGTCCGGAGAAGAGTTGTCCGGATTGGTCTATGCTGTCAAGCAACGTGTCGATCGGTTGAGCCGAATTCCAGACGATTTGACGGCGGGGCGGAGCGGTCGTCGTATCCCAGAGATTGGTTCCATCGACCGGCACAATCTGTTCGACCCGTCGCGGCATCAACCACAGTCCGAATCCCAGCAGCAGGATGACCGCCAGGACCGCCGGCGCATGCCACGACTGTCGTAGCCACCTGACGAGACGTCGCGTTTTCGATTCCGGTTGCGACATGAACTCTATCGTCCTTCAAAATAGTACGGCAATCGGCACTGTGTCGGCTACTTCTCCTGTAAAGCAGCAATTCGATAATCCATGTCGGCCTTGTTGCACATTGCCATCACTCGGACGGCGTGTTTCAAAGCGCTTTCGCCGTCGCCGCGGATTAGGCACGACTGTTGCGGATTACTTTTCTTGGCCGCGACGATGACGTTGGCCAATTGGCGTTCGCTGAATTCACGCTTGACGACACGAAACTTGCCGTCGTCCGAGATATTGACAATCAGTTCCGGAGTCATCGACAACGGCTGCGCCTGAGTGACTTCGGGCAGATTGATGTCCAATTCACGCTCTTCCTGATCGTAGCGCGTCGCCACCAGGAAAAAGATTAACAACAGGAACACGACGTCAATCACGGGTGTCAGATTCGGGCCTTCCGAGTCGCTGGTATCTTCGGGTAGACGCATGACGTTATTCCAATTCGGATTTGTGAGAGTGATGGGCTTGTTCCATTCGCGCGAAACAGGGCATCGTTTCGACAAGATGTTCGTCGATTTGCCGAAAGAATGTTTCGACCTTGGCATGAAACACAGCGGCCAACAACAGCGCGGGGATCGCGATCGACAATCCGGCCGCCGTTGTCAGCAGAGCCATATAAATTCCTTGAGCCATCAGTTCGCCTTTTCCAAGTCCCGCTTGGCTGGCCGTGCGAAAGGCGACAATCATGCCCAACACCGTGCCCAGCAGTCCGACTAGCGGAGCGACGCTGCCAATGACGCTCAGTGGTTTGATGCCGCCGCGCAACGTCGCCATTTCGCGGGCGGCGGCGTCTTCCATCGACTTTTCGATTTCCGGCAACGGACGCCCGCATCGCAACACTCCGGCCTTCAACACATTCGCGATCGGAGCCGCCCATTGGGCACTCAGTTTTCGAAATGAGTCGAGTTCGGTGTCGGGATTTTCGACGAGCCGCTGCAGATC
>CAUZVF010000117.1:0-9317 GCA_963582955.1 Planctomycetota bacterium | reverse complement strand
GGCGATCCGGCTACCGGAGAAAACATGGCTGGTTTTGGTTGGGCGGCGATGCTGTTGCCATTCACCGACAATGCACCTTTGTTCGAATCGTTCGAATTCGATGCGGCTCTCTGGCAAGCCGAGAATGTGCAAGCAAGTTCGCAACAAGTGACGATTTTCGTGTGTCCGTCTGACATTGCTTCGGGATTCAAGTCGGTCGGTGTGGGAACGTCACAATTCGCCATGGCAAGTTATGCCGCCAGTTTCGGGCCTGGAGATTTGAATGCTGATCCCGGTAACCGCCGTGGCGTTTTCAGCCGAAACAGTGCAACTCGATTGCAGCAGATTCCCGACGGCTTGTCGAACACCTTGTTTGTTTGCGAGCGTCAGAACGGACCGCTCAGGCAACCGGGCGAGGATTTCTCGCAGTCGGAAAGTGACGTTGTTTTTGAAACGACGTGGGCCGGTGCCGTGCGAAATTTCAATAATCCCGATGATGACCAAGCACGGTTTGTGCTGTTTCGAAGCGGACATGTCCCCGGTTCGATGGATAGTGACGAAAACGATGCTTCGACCCCGCACGTCGGTGGATTCCACGTAACCTTTGGGGACGGCGGTGTTCGGTTCCTTAACTCGAAAATTGACTTGGAGCTGTTTCAAGAACTCAGCACTCGTAATAGTGGCGAAATGTTGCCAAACTTTTGACGCACGATTCAGCCCGACAGCGCAAAGTAGGTCCCGCGAGCCGAGCGGGACTTAGAAATGGGTAGATTGTGATGTAATCACTAGTCTCGCTCGGCTCGCGAGACCTACTTTTACGCGACTTTTGCACTGTTGTTTACGCCGACTTCTCGCAATTGACTCGAAACGGAGAACAAGTGATGCGCAACCCATGGTTGATTGATCTGAGTGTCGAAATTGCCGATCGGCGCCGAAAACCCGAAGAATCGTTCAGAACAAACACGCTGGGCGTGCGCAACCTCAGTGATGAAATTCGAAATCAATCCAGAAAACAGCTGACGGCGGTTGCGGCCGTTCTCGCGATTTCGTTGGGCAGTCTTGCTCACGGTCAGGCCGAAGATTGGCCGCAGTTTCGCGGACCAAACTGCAGCGGCATTTCCACGTCGGCCGAATCGCTGCCAACCGAGTTTTCCGAAACCAAAAACGTGCGTTGGTCGGTCGAAATGGGTGACGGCATCGGATGCCCAGTCGTCGCCGGCGGACGAGTTTTCACGTCGGCCATGAACAAAGAGAACACGCACGTCACGTTGTATTGTTTCGACGCCGACTCGGGCGACCAACTCTGGAAGAAAACCTGGAAAACCGGCTACCTGCCTGAAATTCACAAATCCAACAGCCATGCGGCGACAACTCCGGCCGCCGACAATCAGCGAGTTTACTTCTATTTCAGCACGCTCGGCATGCGGGCTCTTGATGCCTGCAACGGAAACGAATTATGGCATCACGATCTTCCCGTTCCGTTTTTTGTCTTCAAATGGGGAGCTGGCATGTCGCCAGTGTTGTATCGCAACATGGTGATTTTTTGTCAGGACGACGACTTGTATCCGGCCATGTACGCATTCGACAAATGTTCGGGAGACGTGTTGTGGAAAGACGACCGCAACGACATGGCCGTGAATTACTCGCACCCGGTGATTTGCAATTCGGCGTGCGGACCGGAACTTGTCGTCGGCGGAACGGGAATGCTGATCGGATACGATCCGTTCTCGGGCAAACGCCTGTGGAATGCCCGTGTGCTGTTACGAAACATGAAGACGACACCAGTGGTTCACGGCGACAAAATCTATATCTCGCTGCAAAGCGGCGGCATCGCCAATCAGTGGCTGGCCAGCGTCGACCAGGCCGAAACGGGCAATAGTGACGGCAAATTGACTCGCGAAGAAGTGCAGGCTTTCGTGGGTAAGGACAAAGTTCCCGAAGCATTCTTCAAAAAGACATTCGGCCGTGGTGACTTGAACAACGATGGTGTCTTGGAAGGACAGGAACTCGACAAGGCATTCCTGCATCCCGACAATTTCGCGGGAGCCGACTTCACTCAATTGAAGGACTCGGCCGCTGACGAGTTTGTAATGGCGGTTCGCGGCGGCGGACGCGGCGACGTCACGAAAACTCACCTGTTGTGGAAGCACAAAACGAAACAGACCGACCACATTGTGTCTCCACTGGTTGTCGAAAATCGCATGCTGCTGGTCAAAGGCGGTGGCATCTCGAATTGCTTCAATACCGAGAAGGGCGATTTGCTGTGGGGTCCGAAGCGGATCCAAAATGAGGGCGAGTACTTTGCTTCGCCGATCTATGGTGACGGAAAAATCTATGTCGCCGGCGAGAACGGCATGATTGTCGTGCTCGACGGCGGATCGGAACTCAAGATTCTTTCCCGAAACGACATGGGAGACAGTATTCTTGGGACGCCGGCGATCTCGGACGGCCGAATTTTCGTCCGCACTCGGTCGAAGCTGATCTGTGTGGCGAAGAAGTGAATCCGAATGACATGCCGACTTCTTGCCAGCGTTTGCGCGGACTGCTGAACCGGCCGAGCATTATCCGTACGTTTGCCGCGCACGACGTGTTCTCGGCACGCGTGATGGAAGACGCCGGCGTCGAGATGTTGTTTCTGGGTGGGTTCGGAGCATCCGCGAGCCTGTTGGGTTTGCCGGACATCGGTCTGATTACTCTGACGGAAATGGCCGAAGCCGCACGGCGAATGGCGGGCACCCTGACGATTCCGTTGGTAGTCGACGGAGATACGGGGCATGGCGGACTACAAAATGTCGCCCGCACGGTCCAAGAATTCGAACGCGCGGGCGCTGCGGGGATGCTGTTGGAAGATCAAGTCTTCCCCAAACGCTGCGGCCATTTCGAGGGAAAGGCCGTCATTGGTGTTGACGAAATGTTGGAGAAGCTGCGAGCCGCAATCGATTCCCGTCGGTCTTCGGATTTCGTCATTGTTGCCCGCACCGACGCACGAGCTGTCGAAGGTCTCGAATCGGCGATCGAACGGGCAAACCGTTTCGGAGAAGCCGGCGCGGACGTGTGCTTTGTCGAGGCTCCGCAAAGCCGCCAGGAACTGGAACAGATCGCGCGCGACGTTGCCTATCCCCAATTGGCGAACATGCTGCCCGGCGGCGCGACTCCCATTTTGCCGGCTGACGATTTGGAACAAATGGGCTACAAGATCGTCGTCGATCCCATCAGCAGTCTGCTCGTCAGCAGTTTCGCCGTCCGTCGGCTTGTGGAAACGATGCAAACCGACGGACGTGTTGACACGCTCGACTCACTGATGCACTCGTTCGATGAGATCAAGCGAATACTGGGCGTGGATCGAATCGAAATCGACAAAGCCGAACGGTGACCCGTGCCGCTCGAATTGAGCAGCTATGCTTCGCGTGGTTGGACAGCGCCACTTAGGACGCAACTCCGCAAAATACTAACCTGAAGCGCAACTCTTGAAGTTGCGCAATTGATAGTCCCGGAGGGACGACAGCGAATAGCCTGGGGCGGAAGCCCCAGGAAAACCAGAGCAAAACGAGGTCTTAGCCCCGGAGGGGTGACAGCACATGCGCGCACAGTTTGCTGCCGCCCCTCCGGGGCTCACGGAACAAATTGTCCCAAGAAACCTGGAACTCACGCCCCAGGCTATTTGCTGCCGCCGCTCCGCGGCTTCAAAGAGCGCAACTCACAGTAACCCAAGGTCGTCGTGAATTAGTCGTGAAACCAACTCTCGGCGGTCTTGCGAGCCGCTGAAACTCGTCTGGGCCGCGATTGCTCGGTATGGGCACCGTGGATGATGTGTGTGACTTTCGGTGCGAGCGGGACAAAAGACGACAGGACGTTGCTGTTCAATTCGTGTTGCTGGACGTCGGAATCTTTTCGCCGCATTTCGTTCAAAACAATGGGGTGCCATTCGTCGTCGTTCCGCACGGCAACCGGAACGTAATTCTCACGAGCCCATTTTCTCAGCCGCAGTTCTTGAATCAGATCGATTTCGCCGTCAATTTTTGGAGCGATCATTGGAGTATCCTCTTGAGGAGTCGAAGCAGCGCATTTTCCACTGCTCGTCAGATCGTCTTGCGAAGGCTTGCATCCGAAGTGAATTCGAGACAGGTCCGCGAAGCGCGTGCAATTCGGAATGCCGCAAACGAAAAGTTCCGACAACCATCACGACAAGTTGCGCACGTCCGACCGTCGCGACTTGCATCAACTACACGCGGCGGTTGGAACAACCGTGCCAACAAGCGGCACTGCCGTTATCGGATCATTCGAATCGACTGGCAGGAATAGCGATTCACGCATTTTAGGCGAGCGGCAATTGAGATTTTGCCGGCCGACGCTGGCAGCGTCGGGCATGTGCGGGTCGATCCAGACTCGGTCAACGGCTTGGCCAAACCGTCGGCGGTTGATGTGCTTCAATTGCGCGGGCTTGATACTCAACGCTTTGTCCATCGGATCGGTGAGGTCTCCGCCGACCAGATGGAAGAGATCATGCTCGCCATTGGTGCTGTCGTCGAGTATCCCTAATCCGTACGCGATGGCGTTTTGGCGAACGAGCCAAGCCAAGCCAAGGGCGCACTCCAACTCAAACCACGATCGTAGCACTCACCGGCATGCTCCAAGGTCTTATTTCGACGCACGCCTCAGCCGCGATTCTGCGTTACGGCGAAATGGGTCATCCGTCGCGGCCGGTGTTCGACTTGATGCTCCGCTTTGCGGTTAGCGAAGACGGCCGGCTTCACAGCGAGAAATATTATCGCACCGTGACCGAAGAGTTCGCGGCGACTCGCCCCGCTTTCCGATGGCGCCATCTGGTCGCGCTGGCTCGCGTCACGGCCAGCATGTACGGCTACGACCGAAAGGACAGGCGAGGGCATCGGGCACCGGGATACGAGCAGGCCTGCAAGTTGTTGGGAGATGAAACGAGGAATCAACGGTTCCTATGGAACCTTTTCCGCTTCTCATGTGGCCCATACACCTAGGGTGCGCCGCTGCGCGGCGCCCTGGGCTACGATGTTCAACGGCGTTGCCGCAAAGATGTTTCGCGACGCGCGCTGTTGCCGGATGAACCACAATTGAATCCTTGATCCCTTGTACGATGGCATTCCAAGGCCGTTGTCCATCAATTTCAAACACGTTCTCTGAACCAGCCGCCTTCCAATGTGAACGACAGGGGTAGTATATTGCGCAGAATTGTAGCACAATATGGTATCGTTTTCGTGACGATATTTGGGAGTTGTTTGTGATCCGGCTGTTGTGAAGTTGCGATATTCTTGATTGAATTCTACGTAAGACGTTAAACAGACAGGATTTGTGATTAGGCCATAAAAACAGTGGCCTATTTCAATTTTTGGCCTTGATTTTTTGTGGCTTTAGTTTATTATTGGCTCAGTTGCCGAAGGCAAGTTCTTTCACTACAACTGAGGAGAAGAAAAATGGTCACAGTTCTTGAGGCGCCCGCGAACGCGGTTTTCGACATTGAGGAGATGGAAGTGGGACGACAACGAGCAACACGAACTAAGCCAAAGCGAGTTCCGGTTAAGGATCAATACAGCAATCTCCAACGAATGTGTCGCGAGATTGTTTCGATGCTCGAAGAGAAGGATGTCCGTATCCCTAAGGCAAAGATCGAGATCATTGGCGAAGGGCGGAAGGACGAGAAGACTGGCGCGATGGTCGTTAATGCTCTGGCACCGATTTCATTCCTGCTGACGAAGTTTTCAGGGCTTTCTCACTGGTTCCAAAGAAAGACGTTTCACCACACTCGCGACGCAATTTACCAGCGGCTGATCATTGCGATTCTTCGCGGCTACTACGTTCCGCCGCTCCGCGTAGCGGCGGTCGCGGACGAAGGCATGGTTGAGAACCCAATTGACGCCGATGATTGGACGTTGATCGACGGTTTACAGCGAACGACGTGCTACATCATTGCCGCGCTCATGGCCGTATACCGACAAGAGTTGGTGGAACTTGGAGTACTAGACGAAAAAACGTGGGCAATGTTCAAGCAGGACGCAGAGCAATGTGACATTAAAGAGCTGTTACGCCGAGAGCAGCAAATGGAAGTGTTCTATTCCATCGATACGGCGGGCGTTTTGCACTTCATGCTTCTGCTGAATGGGGCACAGCGGCAAATGAACGCGAAAATTCAGCTTGAACTGATGAACATTCCGCTGATCAAGATGCTTGAGAAAGAAGGCATCGAACTTGTCAAGGAGCAGGAAAAGGCAGTGGACTATCAGCTCGATAAACAGAGTTTCAAGGGGTCGAATTTGATCGTTGGGGTGCAAGGTTACATGAGCAAGGATCCTCACGTAAAGACAAGCGGTGAAAAGGAAGCGTTTCTAGGCGAGGAGCGAGAGTTTCTCTCGGAGCCGCAGGATATGGACGAAGTGATTCAGGTCCTAAAATTCGTAACGGGCCGGTTGCACCAAGCGATGGTTGGCGAACTGGAAAGTCCGATCTTGTCCGACGGCGAAGTTTTCATAACAGCGTTGATGGCGGCGGCGGGGAAATTTGTGGAAATGACCTCGCATAAGCAATTGACTGCCTCGCTGGAGAATCTGACGGAGAAGATTGAAGCTGGTGCCGACCCGATCGACTTGGAAACGTACTGGGATATCTATCAAGGATTGAAGTCTGGAAAGGGACGCAAGATCCGTTCAATCATTTGTTCTGCCTTTCTAGAGTTCTTCCGTGGGAACTCCAAGGTGCTGGCGTGGGAAGAGATTGCCCAAGTCTACTCATAACGTAATGTCAACCCAGCGGGAGCTGTGAGCCTTCCCATTTATTTGGGCGGCTCACGGTTTCGGCACTTTTTCGCGTGTTCGTCTGGAAGTTTTCAATTGCAGAAACGTGCCATGGCGAGGAAAAAGCGGACGAAATCCGAACTCAAAACACGCGACGACCGTTACGGCGACGTATTGGCCTCGATGGTCGATCTGCTGGAAACGGCACGTCGAGCGTCGGCTCGCGCGGTGAACTGCGTCATGACCGCGACGTATTGGGAAATCGGGCGGCGGGTCGTGGAGTTGGAGCAGGGCGGCGATGAGCGGGCTGGGTATGGTGATGAATTGGTGCCACGGCTTTCGCACGACCTCACGCAACGGTTAGGACGAGGGTTTGGCGTTGTGAATCTGTCCTACATGCGGCGTTTCTACCTGTGCTGGCCCACCGAGCAGATTTTTCAGACACTGTCTGAAAAATTGGCGACAGTGTCGCCAAATTCCGACAGCGTGATTTCGCCAACAGTGTTGGCGAAATCACAACCTACTTCCAACATGGACTTTACGGTAATTCCAGCGGTCGCCGCTCGCTTCCCGCTACCGTGGTCGCACTACGTCAAACTGTTGTCCATCGACGACGAAAACGCTCGTCGGTTCTACGAGGAAGAAGCACTGCGAGGCGGGTGGTCAGTGAGGCAACTGAATCGGCAGATCAATAGCCAGTTCTACCAGCGGACTCTGCTGTCGAAGAACAAGGCGGCCATGTTGCGCAAGGGCGCGGTGCCGCTGCCCGATGACGCCGTAACGCCCGAAGAAGAGATCAAGGACCCGCTGGTGCTGGAGTTTCTCGATCTGAAGGATGAGTACTCGGAGAACGATCTCGAAGACGCTTTGATTCATCACCTGGAAGAGTTTCTGTTGGAACTTGGCAGCGATTTCACATTCGTTGGACGCCAGCGCCGGTTGCGGATCGGCAGGAAGTGGTATCGGATTGACTTGCTGTTCTTTCACCGGCGATTGCGCTGCCTCGTGGTGATTGATTTGAAGATCGGCGAACTCGATCACGCCGACGCGGGGCAGATGCACATGTATCTGAACTACGCCGCCGAACACTGGAGTCACGAGGACGAAAACCCACCGGTCGGCCTGATTCTGTGTGCCGAGAACGATCAGGCCGTCGCCCGCTATGCGCTGGATGGGCTGCCCAATCAGGTCATGGCCGCCGAATACAAACTGGCGTTGCCCGACGAAGCCGCCCTCGTTGCCGAACTGGAGAAAACGCAAAGACAATTCTCGCGAAGGCAGACAAACTTGGCAAAGCTACCTGCGCCGACTGCAACAAAGAAGTCGGCGGGCCGAAAGAAAATGGCCAAGAAGAAGTAGGGCCGGCTCACCATCCACCAACGACAACTGATGAATCCGACACACGAATAATAGAAGTCGAATCCTCGCCGCACTTCTGTTGGCCCTTGCCGCTTCGGTTCATGCCGACCAACGCGGGTGGCCGGAGCCGAAGATCCGGACCGTTCTGCCCAAACTCTTGGATCAACACCGGTTGGTCGGTCGTGCGCACGCGGGGCGTGGTTGTTCTGAATCATTATTCGGACTTTCGGCCCGGATCGCGCTTTCGGCGATCAGAACAATCAACCATCGGTTGCGCTGGGTCGCCGCAAGGCGGATGATGCCTGGGTCCTGAAGATGAACCAGATCATCAACAAGTCCACTCAGGAATGTTTCTAATCTTCTTTCAACACGCGCCTCAGTCAGGCAAATGGATTGACAACAGTCAGCGTGTCATATTGCTCCCCATCGCCAAGGTCTTCCGAGTAGAGCGTATCGACTTTGGCTTCGATGCAGGCCGCGATCAGCAGACTGTCCCAGTGTGACAAGCTATGGCGGGATGTTAATCCGAGCGATATCGGAATCATGTTCATTGACGGCAGATCGCGACTGGAAACAAGATCGAAACGTCGGCCATGCGTTGATCCACATCGCTTGCCGACAGTCGTCCACGGTCCACCCACCGCCGCAGACAGGCGAGACATTCCACGATGACCTGCCACGGCAAAACAGTATCGCCCGGATTCTCGCTGAGTTGGTCGATCAACTCGATGGCTTGCTGCTGGCGAACCGAATCATCCGTATCGATGGAATAGACCAGCTCGTTGGTTCAATCGCGTTCATAAAGGTCGCTCCGCACGAACTTCTCGCCGCCGGCGTGAATCGGCCGGTCGCTGATCCGCCGCTTCAGCCGGTGCCACGCTTCGCGACGGTCCGTGGTTGCCGGTTGCACGAGGGGACGAAGCGTGACAGCCACTCGTGAACTGTCAGGAAGCTCGACCGGTTGATCCAGTTCGATTCGTCCAGCTACGATCGTTCCCTGGAGTTCCGTGTTCGTAGTCATGTTGACCTCCTGATTCTTGACTTCAGCTTGAATACAAATCGTTTTAGTCGATGAAGAAGCAAACCGGAACGTGACCGCTTTTCTCGAAAGCGGTTCATCGAGCTTATTCCTTCTTTTGCGAGTATGCACGGGATCCTTGTCGATCAGATTGCTCATGACCCGTGACTCGAAAGAACGTTCTTCCAACAGTGCCGCTG